>CALIJD010000103.1 GCA_938017885.1 uncultured Granulicatella sp. | reverse complement strand
GTGTAATTATAGAAATTTTTAAAATTAGGAAATCATAAAAAAATAAAAAAATTCTTAGTGTTATCATAGACGATAAGGCTCATTCTTGTTATACTCATTGTGTATAAGTTAAAAAGGAGACAATTAAGGTGAAGCAACAAAATCAATCCACAAATTCGAATATCGTTTCTATCAACCAAAAAAGAAAACAAAAAACTTCTTCGCCAGTTTGGAAAAGTCATTCACTAGTAACCAAACTGATTGTGATTGCATTAATTGCCATATCCGGAGTGATGATTGTCGGTATTGGGAATCAATTACAACAGGCGAATCAATTAGATCAAAAGATCGAAAAGGCAAAAGCTGAAAAAGAATTCGCTGAAAAACAAAAAGAATCTTTAACGCAGCAAGTTGAACTTCTTCAAAGTGATGAATACATTGCGAAGTTAGCGCGTAGTGAATACTATTTAAGCAAAAATGGTGAAATTATTTTTAGTACGCCTAACGACACTGCTGAAAACAAAGCGCAACAAGTCAAAGAAGAAGTGGAACAAGGGGAAACTGTTGTTAAAGTAACCACACAAAACCGATAAGGCAATGAACCCTTTTTATACGTGAGCGTGTATAAAAAGGATAAAAATGAAGGAGGAACGCTTTTTATATGTCAATCGAAGTAGGAAACGTAATCCCAGGTAAAGTTACCGGAATTACAAATTTTGGAGTTTTTGTCGATTTAGGAGATCGTAAAACAGGTCTTGTTCACATCAGTGAGGTTTCAGATTCGTTTATCCAAGATATCAAAGAAGTTTTGAAGGTTGGAGACGAAGTTAAAGTGAAAGTCATGACAATTGCTGACGACGGCAAAATTAGTTTATCGATTCGTCGTGCCGTTGATAAACCAAAGGAAGATTCTGAAGACAAATCTAAAAACAAAAAAACTTTCACACCACGTAATCAAGATTCACAAGATTTCAAGAAAAATCGCTTTGCTGGGAAATCAGCTGCTCCATATGAAAAGAAATCGCCTTCGCAATCAAAGGCAACTGATTTTGATTCATTAATGAGTTCCTTCTTGAAAGACTCTGAAGATCGTTTAACTTCATTGAAACGTAACACTGAAGGGAAACGTGGAGGCCGTGGCGGTCGCCGTTCATAATGACTATCCTAATCTCTTCTAGTGCATGCTAGAGGAGATTTTTTTGACAGAAAGGAGAGACCTATGCAACATCAATTAGCCAGCTTTTTTAGAAAAAGAGTACCTGAGTATGCTCATCAAAAATATGTTCTCGCTGTATCCGGTGGAGTCGATTCGATGGTCTTGTTGAATGCTATGGCTCTCTTGTTTGAAGACGACGCTAAAGAACATCTTGTAGTCGCTCATGTGAACTATGGACTTCGTGCTCAGTCGATGGATGAAGAACAATTAGTCCGTCGATTTTGTAAATCGCGTCAAATTCCATTTGAAATGAAAAATTGGAAGGAAACGAAGGAAGAAAAAGCTTCAGAAAGTATCTTAAGAAATTTTCGTTATGAATTCTTTGAGGAAGTATTGAAGAAACATCAAGCCCATTATTTAGTAGTAGCACATCACCAAGATGACCAACTCGAAACCATTTTAATGAAGTGGTCTAGAGGAAGTACATTGGAAGGATTGTCTGGGATGAAGGAGATTCGTCAGGTGAAAGGAATGACGATTTTACGACCGTTTTTATCACTGGATAAAAAAGAGTTATACAAAGAAGCCGAAATACATCACGTTCCTTATTTAGAAGACGAATCGAATGAATCGGACAATTATTCAAGAAATAGATATCGTCATCATGTGATTCCTTTTCTAAAGGAGGAAAATCCAAATGCTGGAAGTCACTTCCAAAAGAGCGCGCAGATGATTGCGGATGCCGTGGCCTGCTTAATGCCAATTTTAGAGGAAAAACAGGAGCTGTTATTCCAAAAAGGAAAGAAAAGAGTTTTATTCCACCGCGAAGCATTCCTAAAGGAACCTGTAGAAATGCAACGTTTACTCTTACAACAAGTACTCATCCAAATGGATACAACGATTTCAGTTGTCCAGATGGAACAAATCTTGGAAAAAATTGGATCGAATAAAGCACAGCTCACTTTAGATTTGTCAAATGGATGGAAGTTTAAGAAACGTTATGAAGACTGTTCATTTGAAAAAGGTAGACCTAGAGTCGTTCCAAATATTGAGTACGTACTCTCCAAAGCAGAGGATACATTAATTCGTCCAAATGAAGATGAGCAAATTTTGCTCACAACAGGAAAGACATCTTCAGAATTTGCTTTTCCAGTGAATAAAGAGGATTTCCCACTAACCATTCGTCATGCAAAAGCTGGAGATAAAATTGCACTGAATTCGGAAGGAACCAAACATCAAAAAATTTCCAGATGGTTTATCAATTCAAAGATTCCGCTTGAAGAACGAAAACAAATTTGGGTTGTAGAGGATGCAGGAAAAAAAATTCGTGCAATTTTAGGCTATCGCTATGCTCATCCGTTGTCCTTTGAGGAGGAAACTGGTAAAATGATTCTATCTTACGAAAACAAAACGAGGTGCACACATGTTAAAAAATGATATGGCAGAAATTTTAGTATCAGAAGAACAATTACAAGAAACAATCAAGAAATTAGGTGCTACTTTAGCGGAAGATTACCGTGGGAAAGATCCGTTAGTCATTTGTATTCTTAAGGGTGCTATTTTCTTTATGGCAGATTTAGTTCGTGCGATGGACTGTAACTTAGAAATTGATTTCATGGATGTATCTAGTTATGGAAATGAATTTGAATCAAGTGGAGAAGTCCGTATTTTGAAAGACTTAGGACAAAGCGTTAAAGATCGCCACGTAATTATCGTAGAAGACATTATCGATACTGGTCGTACTTTATCTCATATAGTTGAACTTTTAAAACACCGTCAAGCAGCAAGTGTAAAAGTGGTCACTTTATTAGATAAACCGGAACGTCGTGAAGAAGCCATCGAAGCAGATTATGTTGGAATTGAAGTTCCAAATAAATTTGTTGTAGGTTATGGATTGGACTTCAAACAATTTTATCGTAATCTCCCTTGTATCGGCGTATTGAAACCAGAATTCTACGAAAATTAAGAATGAGTTAAACTATTCGTCAATAAAAGTCAAATATGTTATGATGGAGCGGTAGTTAAGAATACTATCGTTCTTCTTTTTTAAGAAGATGAGGAGGTCCAATGAATACAAATAATAACCGATCAATTTTTAGATCAAGTTTACTATATATACTTATTTTCGGTGCGATTGTCATTTTTGTAGGAATGTTCAACGGAAATTCGAAAGGCTCTGTAGCAGATATTTCTTATACAGAATTTATTCAAAGTTTGAAAAAAGGCGAAATTAAAGAATTAAAAATGCAATATTCAAACTCAGTTTATACGATTACTGGAGAATATACAGATCCTAAGGAACAAACTACAGAGGAAGCTAAAAATCAAAATGGATTATCGATTTTGGATAATCGTTCTACAAAGAGTACACAATTCAAAACAACAGTATTGCCAAATGACTCTACTGTAAAAGAAATTAATGAAGCCGCTCAAGCAAAAAATACAAAAGTTGAATCTTTACCAGAAAGTTCTACAGGAGTATGGATCGCTGCACTTATCCAAGTGGTTATTCCACTAGGGATTTTAGGATTCTTGCTTTATAGCATGTTTATGAGTCAAGGTGGCCAAGGCGGACGTAACAATCCGATGAACTTTGGTAAGAGCCGAGCAACCAATCAGAAGAAACAAAACGTAAAAGTGCGCTTCTCTGATGTAGCCGGTGCCGAAGAAGAAAAACAAGAGCTTGTGGAAGTGGTGGAATTCTTAAAAGATCCACGTAAATTTACAGCGCTTGGTGCTCGTATTCCTGCCGGAGTACTTCTTGAGGGCCCTCCAGGAACAGGGAAAACCCTTCTTGCAAAAGCCGTTGCCGGTGAAGCAAACGTACCTTTCTTCTCGATTTCAGGTTCTGAATTCGTAGAAATGTTTGTAGGGGTTGGGGCAAGTCGTGTGCGTGATTTATTCGAAAACGCGAAGAAAAATGCTCCAGCAATTATCTTTATCGATGAAATCGATGCCGTTGGTCGTCAACGTGGAGCCGGAATGGGTGGCGGACACGACGAACGTGAACAAACATTAAACCAATTACTCGTTGAAATGGACGGATTCGAAGGAACAGAGGGAATTATCGTAATTGCCGCAACGAACCGTTCAGACGTACTAGACCCAGCCTTACTTCGTCCAGGACGTTTTGACCGTCAAATCTTAGTAGGTCGTCCAGATGTGAAAGGCCGTGAAGCGATTCTAAAAGTACACGCACGCAATAAGAAACTTGCAAAAGACGTGGACTTAAAAGTAATTGCACAACAAACTCCTGGATTCTCGGGTGCTGAACTTGAAAACTTATTAAACGAAGCAGCTTTAGTAGCAGCCCGTCGTGATAAAACAGCCATTGACGCTTTAGATGTGGATGAAGCACATGACCGTGTAATTGCTGGTCCAGCCAAAAAAGACCGTGCTATCAGCAAGAAAGAACGCGAAATGGTGGCTTACCACGAAGCAGGGCATACTATTGTGGGTATGGTCTTAAGCGATGCTCGTGTGGTTCATAAAGTAACGATTGTCCCTCGTGGACGTGCTGGCGGATATGCCATCATGCTTCCAAAAGAAGACCGTTTCTTAATGACAAAAGAAGAATTATTCGAACAAGTAGTTGGACTTCTTGGTGGTCGTGCTGCTGAAGAGTTTATCTTTGGCGTGAAGACTACTGGAGCAAGTAACGACTTTGAACAAGCAACAGCTATCGTTCGTAGCATGATTACTGAGTACGGAATGGTGGATGAATTAGGAACGGTTCAATACGAAGGAAATCATCAAGTATTTATCGGACGTGACTATGGTCAAACAAAAGCTTACTCAGATCAAGTGGCGTTTGAAATCGACAATGCAGTACGTCGTATCATGAAAGAAGCGCATGAAAAAGCTCTTCAAATTCTTGAAGAACATAAAGACCAATTAGAATTAATTGCTCAAAAACTTCTAGAATTAGAAACGTTAGACGAACGTACAATCAAATCACTTTTTGAAACAGGTGAAATGCCAGCTACAATCGTGGAAGATGAATATCCAAGCGAATCAGAAGCGGCAAGTTTTGAAGAAACAAAAAAAGCCTTAGCAAAACGTGATGCAGAACAAGCAGAAGGTAAAGAGATTCCTGAAGAGGACGAGGAAGTGGAAGTAGCAGATGTCACTGAAGCTCCAAGCGAACTTGAGGGTGAAAACAAAGACGAATAATAGAAAGAGAAAGAGAGCTGAGGCTGTTGTCACAGCTCTTTTCTTTTAAAAAAGGAGAAACAAATGGCAGATTCATTATTAAAAGTATTAGCCTTCAATGATGAGGTTAAAGCTGTTGCTATGGTGGCAACAGATGCAATTGCAGAGGCCCAACGCAGACACGACACTTGGAGTTCTGCAACGGCAGCGCTTGGACGTACGATCATCGGAACGCAATTATTAGCAAGCAGTTTAAAAGGTGACGAACGCATCACGGTTCAAGTGAATGGGGATGGCCCTGGGGGAAAAATCATGGCCGATGCGAATGGCCGCGGGGAAATGCGTGGTTATATCACGAATCCTCATGTCAGCCTTGAGTTAAACGACAAAGGAAAATTAGATGTTCGTGGGGTTGTTGGAACAAATGGAACCATTACCGTTATCAAAGACTTAAACATGAGAGAACCGTTTTCTGGTCAAGTGCCCATCGTGGACGGGGAACTCGGAATGGACTTTACGTATTACTTAGCAGTTTCAGAACAAATTAATGGAGCTGTTGGGGTATCCGTTCTTGTCAATCCAGATGAAACGGTTCGTGCAGCAGGTGGCTTTATGATTCAATTATTGCCAGGAGCTAGCGAAGCGACGATTTCAGAAATCGAACGTCGTATTAACGAAATTCCAATGGTCTCAAAATTGATTGACCAACAAGAACAACCGCGCGATATTTTAAATCGATTGTTAGGTTTGGAAAACATTCGTGAATTAGAAGAAATGCCTGTGAAGTTCCACTGCGGCTGTACACGTGAACGTTTCAGTGCAGGATTGATGTCGATTGGAGTAGATGACTTACAACATCTCATTGACGAAGATCACGGTGCAGAAGTGGTGTGTCATTTCTGTGGCGAAAAATATCATTTCGAAGAAGCTGAACTACAAAGCTTAATTGATGAGATTAAATCTCAACGCGAGAAATAAGGATTAAAGCTTTAAACACTACTTGGGTGTTTAGAGCTTTTTTTGTTTATCTGGCTGTATGATTGCTTGATTTTTCTGCTTTTTTAAAGTGCAACTGAAGGTGCAACCATTAGTTGACAAAAAGGTTAGTAGGCTGTATTTTCAAGTTGAGATAAAATTGTTAGGATTAGAATAGAATAAAGGAGGATGAAATGATGAAACTCGCTGAAAAAATATATCATCTTAGAAAAGAAAAAGGATGGTCACAAGAAACGCTAGCGGAACAAATTAAAGTTTCTCGTCAAAGCATTTCTAAATGGGAATCCGGTCAAGCTCTTCCAGAAATCGAGAAGATTATTGAGTTAAGTACTATCTTTCAAGTAACGACAGATTACTTGCTCTTAGAAGAAAATACGACTAAAAGTCAAAAAAACGAACTGACTGAAGATGAAAAAGACAGGTATTATAAAGAAGTGAAGTCTTTTGGTCGCTGGCAGGTCATTCATATTTTCGTAGTCGCGTTGGCAATCTATCTTATTTTTGCTGGGTCAAGTTTCCCTGCAGAATTTACGGCATGGATTTGGTTAACCTTCGTTCTTTTAATTGCTTCTGCACTTGCCATTCGTAAAGCTTTAACGATAAAAAAACAGTACTTAGATAAAGTGATTGGGAATGAGGAAGATTCCAAATAAAACAATCTTACAACTGAATAGAATGATTTGAAGGCTGCATCTTTTGGAGAGTATCTTAGAGGGCAGCCTCTTTCATTACAGCGATAGAGTATATTATCAGATGTTTTTTACCTTCTTTTGA
Organism: uncultured Granulicatella sp.; assembly: GCA_938017885.1. GTDB lineage: Bacteria > Bacillota > Bacilli > Lactobacillales > Aerococcaceae > Granulicatella. The sequence continues at coordinate 827 of CALIJD010000103.1, read as the reverse complement.
TTTATAATGGGCTGGACAGTTTATTTTTGAATCATTTGTTTCCTATCCATAGAAATAATTATTATTCAGTCTGTTTAGGAACAAACTTAAGGAAGTGGAGTTAGTAGTGCATAAAGGATATTTAAGAAGAACGTTCTCTCTAGCGGGGTCCGCTCTTTTCTTAACAATGTTGGGGATTTTCTTTCTCTTTGGAACCGTGAAAGGATACATGGAAGGAGAGGCGCTCTATAAGACGGGGGATATTTATCATTTGAATCATGCGGGAACGTCCGTTGCGATTCGTGTATTGGATATAGACTTAGAGGCCGTTACTTACGATGGAAACGAATATTATTTAGTAAAGCATGAAAAAGGGGTTACGCCTCTTCAAGCAAAGTCCAATGACATTCAGCAGTTATTGGATTTGAAAAAAGAGAATCCTAAGGGATGGGAGCCTTTAAGAGATAAGAATATTTATTTAAATGTTCGTGTAACACCAGCAGTGACGAAAGGTCGTAGAGGGAGTACTACCGTCCATATACCAGCAGCATTGATAAAAGCAATTATGACCCAATATCAGAAAGGAACGCTAGGAAACACATTAGAACTAGATTACCTTCATTATTTAACACTGACATCTTTTACAAATCGTTTTTGGGAGTCGGTTGGGACCATTATAGTAATTCTAATAGCAATGCTATACTTTAAATGGACCTATAAACGAGTACGGTCTTTGAAGGAACATTACGAGCTGTTTGATAAAGAGTTTCCGAGATACGCACTAAATATGAAGGCTTTACCAAAGGATTCGGATTTTCACGATCCTATTCTAAAAGTACTAGTGAAGG
>CALIJD010000102.1 GCA_938017885.1 uncultured Granulicatella sp. | reverse complement strand
CTTTATAACAGGTTGGACAATGTTCTTCTGGAATTTCTTCGAAGGAATTTAAGCATTCTTGACAAATGTCATTTTCTTTTCTCTTTAATAGTAATAAATCCATAAAATTCAACTGCTCTTCTAATATAGCTAAGCAGATTAGACATTGTTTCATAAGCCAGCCTCTCTATTCATTGCTTTAATTTCATTGATTGCTTTTTCTATCTGTATATTAGTGCCATCATGAAAAAATAGTAAGTCACCTGTAGGTCGTTCCATACTTCTTCCTACTCGCCCGCCAATTTGTACTAAAGCACTCCTTGTAAAGAGACGATGGTTAGCTTCTAGAACAATAACATCTACACAGGGAAAAGTAACGCCTCTTTCTAAAATTGTAGTTGTAACTAGTATACTTATTTTTTTATCTCGAAAATCTTGCACAATTTCTAATCTATTTTCCGTTGTAGAGGCTACAAAGCCTACAGTTTCTTCTGGAAAATATTTCTGTAAGACTTGCTTTATCTCTTGTCCTTTCTTAATCTCCGAAGCAAAAATTAAGAGTGGGAATTTTGTTTTTCTTTGTTTTATTAGATATTTGATTAACTTAGCTGGCAGTTTTGCATTTTTAAGTTTTTCATTCAAACCAGAAAGCCATATTTTTTCTGGAATAATCAAGGGATTCCCATGAAATCGTCTTGGCAAACTAAGCCTTTTCAAAATTCCTTTTTGAACTTTTTTATCAAGCTCATCTGTTGACGTAGCCGTTAAGAATATTGTAGTTCCTTCATTTTTAACTGCTTGCTCGACTGCATGATAAAGCACGGGATTATCTACATAGGGAAAGGCATCCACCTCATCAACAATGAGTAGATCAAATGCTTGGTAAAATTTTAGTAATTGATGAGTTGTTGCAATCACTAGGGGACTTCGTGAATAGGGGTCGGACTCCCCATGCAAAAGGGAAATATCACAGAAGAAATCTCCTTTTAAACGTCGGTACAGTTCCAAACAGACATCTATCCGAGGACTAGCTATACAGACAGCCCCTCCTTGATCTAACACCTGAGCAACTACTTGATAGATCATTTCCGTTTTTCCTGCTCCAGTTACAGCGTGGACTAAAGTATCCTGTTTACTTTGTACTCCTTCAAGTAATCCCTTAGAAACTCTTTCCTGATATTCTGTCAATTGGCCGAGCCATTTCAAACTCGATATTATAGGAAAAGATTCTTGAGAAAAATAATAGAGATCTTCGTCACTACGCACTCTCCCTAGAAGAATGCATTCTCTGCAATAATATGCACCAATTGGTAATAAATTTCTTTCCTTATCAATTTGACTGTGGCAGCGAGAACAAAAGAGTTCTTCTTTTTTTTCAAAAACCGATGGTAGTCTTTGAGCTATCTTCAAAAGTTCAGTAGGCAACTGTTCTTTAGTAAAAATTCGACCGAGACAATCTTGCAATTCTAACATATCTTTTTATTCGTATTTTCTTGGAAAAATCCTTGTTTTTTTGTACAATGAAATCATGGAATTTAAAACAATTAAAGAAAATGGTCGAGTTGAAGAGGAAATCAAAAAATCTCGTTTCATCTGTCATGTAAAGCGGGTAGAAACCGAAGAAGAAGCTAGAGATTTTATAAACTCTATAAAAAAAGAACACTACAAGGCCACCCATAACTGTTCTGCCTTTATCTTGGGAGAAAAAAGCGAAATAAAGAGAACTAGTGATGATGGTGAACCAAGTGGTACTGCTGGTATCCCCATGCTGGGAGTTTTGGAAAGCCATCAGTTAACCAATCTTTGTGTTGTCGTAACTCGGTATTTCGGTGGGATTAAACTAGGTGCGGGCGGATTGATTCGAGCTTATGCAGGAAGCGTTGCTCTAGCAGTTAAAGAAATTGGACTGGTAGAAATTAAAGAGCAAGTGGGATTAAGGCTTCAGTTGTCCTATAGTCAGT
>CALIJD010000101.1 GCA_938017885.1 uncultured Granulicatella sp. | reverse complement strand
GATGTTTCGGGAAACGCACGCCATTTCTGCGATGTCGAGTTCAACTACAGGATGCGTCCAATCTCATCCAAAAACAAAAAAACAAACTAACTCAAAAGGGGAAAATAAAATGAACATTAAAAAATTATTCGTAGCTGCAGCGGCAGCATTAACTTTAGCAGCATGTGGAGCTGCTCAATCATCAAATTCAGGAAACTCAGCTTCATCAGAAGCTAAGCAAGAAAACAAACACGTTAAAATCGGGGTTAACGCAGGTAACCACGAAGTTTGGGATGATATCATTGCTCGCTTGAAAGAAAAAGAAGGTATTGAAGTAGAATTAGTAGAATTTACTGACTACGTACAACCTAACCAAGCGTTAGAAAATGGAAATGTTGACTTGAACGCTTTCCAAACAATCATTTACCTAGAACGTTTCAACAAAGAACAAGGAACACACATCAAACCAATCGGCTACACTGTAATTGCTCCAATGGGTGTTTACTCTAAAAAAATTAAAAACGTAAGTGAATTAAAAGATGGCGATACAATTGCTATTCCTGAAGACACTTCAAACAACTCACGTGCATTACGTTTACTACACGCAGCTGGCGTTATTAAATTAAAAGATCCTAACAATACTTTAGCAACTAAAGATGACATCGTTGAAAATCCTAAAAACATTCAAATCAAAGAATTACCAGCTGGACAAACAGCTCGTGCTTTAGATGATGTTGCTGCTTCATTAATCAATAACGGTTTCGCAGTAGAAGCAGGGTTCCAACCAACGAAAGACGCTATCTTCATTGAACAAATTACTGATTCTTCACAACCTTACTACAACGTAATCGCTGCTAAAGAAGGTAACGAAAACAACGAAGTTTACAAAAAAGTTGTAGAATACTACCAATCACCTGAAACAGCTAAGAAAATCGAAGAAGTTACAAAAGGTGCTAGCGTACCAGTTTGGGAAAAAGCTAAATTAAACAACTAGGATGTGAGAAAAGGCGTTAAGAAACGAATCACTGGAGACAAATAACGCAAAGGACTGCTTGCAGTCGTGCGGATATTTGTCGAAGTGGACGTCGTTTCTGCCTTTTCGAACTCAACTACAACTAGGATGTGAGGGCGAACGCTCAGGGCCGAACCATTGGACTGATATGACGCAAGGGACTCGGAACGAGTCGTGCGGACATATCAGGAAATGGACGTCGGACCTGTGAGCCCGAGTTCA
>CALIJD010000100.1 GCA_938017885.1 uncultured Granulicatella sp. | reverse complement strand
ATTATTGCATTGGATGCGACTTCATCTACTCGTCCACATGGAGAATCGTTGGACGAATTTTATAAGGAAATTAGAGAAAAGTATCCTGATCAATTATTGATGGCGGATTGTTCTACAGTAGAAGAAATGATTCATGCTGATGAACTTGGTTTTGATTTTATCGGAAGTACTTTAGTGGGATATACGAAACAAAGTAACGGTGATAAAATTGAAGCGAATGATTTCGAAATACTAAGAACTGTTTTGAAACAAATCAAACATCCTTTAATTGCAGAGGGAAATATTGACACACCGGAAAAGGTGAAAAGAGTGCTAGAGTTGGGCGCTTATAGTGTAGTTGTGGGTTCTGCGATTACACGTCCACAACTCATCACGAAAAAATTTGTTGATGCGATTCATCAACATTAGGAAAGATAAGAATTATTCATTTTAAGTTTAGGGGGAAAACCATATGTTTAAAGTCTTACAAAAAATAGGGAAGGCATTTATGTTGCCAATTGCCATTTTACCGGCAGCTGGTTTGCTTTTAGGGATTGGGGGCGCTTTATCCAATCCAACAACTGTTGCGACATATCCTGCATTAAATAACGAAGTATTACAAGCAATCTTTAAAGTAATGAGCCAAGCTGGAGAAGTTGTCTTTGCAAATCTATCACTTCTTCTCTGTATCGGACTCTGTATTGGTCTTGCAAAACGAGACAAAGGAACTGCTGCTCTTGCTGGGGTTACAGGATACTTAGTAATGACTGCAACAATTAAAGCTCTTGTTGGATTATTTATGGCAAAAGATGCTTCCATTGACACTGGGGTTATCGGTGCTGTTGTAGTCGGCTCAGTAGCTGTATGGTTACATAACCGTTATAACAATATTCAATTACCTCAAGTACTTGGATTCTTTGGTGGTAGCCGTTTTGTTCCAATCGTAACATCATTTGCGTCTATCTTTGTGGGAGCTATCTTCTTCTTAGTATGGCCACCATTCCAACAATTATTAGTGTCTACTGGTGGATATATCTCACAAGCTGGTCCAGTTGGTACATTCTTATATGGATTCTTGATGCGTCTATGTGGTGCTGTAGGGTTACACCATATGATTTATCCAATGTTCTGGTTTACAGAATTAGGTGGAGTGGAAGTTGTAGCTGGTCAAACTGTGGTTGGGGCTCAAAAAATCTTCTTTGCTCAATTAGCGGATCCAAACCATGTAGGACTATTTACTGAAGGAACTCGTTTCTTCGCTGGTCGTTTCTCAACAATGATGTTTGGTCTTCCAGCAGCCTGCTTAGCGATGTACCACTGTGTTCCTAAAGATCGTCGTAAAAAATACGCTGGTTTATTCTTCGGGGTTGCATTAACTTCATTTATCACTGGTATTACTGAACCAATCGAATTCATGTTCTTATTCGTAAGTCCAGTATTATATGTAGTTCACGCATTCCTTGATGGAGTAAGTTTCTTCATTGCGGATATTCTAAATATCTCAATCGGGAATACATTCTCAGGTGGGGTTATCGACTTCACATTATTCGGTGTTTTACAAGGAAATGATAAGACAAACTGGTTATTACAAATTCCGTTTGGTCTTGTATGGAGCGTTTTATACTATGTTGTATTTAGATGGTTTATTCTTCAATTCAATGTCGCTACACCAGGACGTGTTGAAGATGATTTAGCTAGTGATGAAAAACCAGTTGTGGAAACGAAAGATAGCTTAAAACAAGATAGCGTTCGTATTATTGATGCTTTAGGTGGTCAAGAAAATATCGAAGATGTAGATGCTTGTATCACACGTTTACGCGTATCTGTTAAAGATGTTGAAAAAGTGAATAAAGCAACGTTAAAAGAAATCGGTGCAGTTGATGTTCTTGAAGTGAAGGGTGGCATTCAAGCGATTTATGGAGCAAAAGCCATTCTTTATAAAAATAATATCAATGAAATTTTAGGTGTAGATGACTAGTAATTAATCTTAACTAATGCAGGAAAACTAGCCCTCGTGTCTAGTTTTCCTGCTTTTAATTTGTGATAAGAATAGGCATTGTATGCTATCATTAAAAAAGCAATGCAAAGGGGAGATGCAGGTGTTATCATTCGAAAAAAAAGTGGTTCCCATTATAGAGTCTATTTACGATACTTTAACACCGATTGAAAAGACAATTGCACAGTATTTTCTAGAACCCATTCCAGAAGGAGTGTCTCTTTCGGCACAAGAAGTTTCCAATCGCTTATTTGTTTCCATTCCGTCACTGACAAGATTTGCCCAGAAATGCGGATATAACGGATATCGACAATTTATTTATGATTATGAAAAGAGAAGTAAGGAAGAATCGACGCTTCATAATAATTCGACTAAAATCGTTCTTGAAGATTATGCAGAGCTTTTGTCGAAGTCCTTTTCGCTTGTGAATGAAGCTCAATTAATTCGAGTCTGTGAGTTGCTTAGTAGTGCTAAACGGGTATATATATATGGTCAAGGGAGCTCGGGACTAGCTGCATTAGAGATGAAATTTCGGTTTATGAGACTTGGGATGATTTGTGAGGCGATTACAGATTTACATACAATGCTTATGAATCGTGTGCTAGTTGATGAAGATTGTCTTGTCATTGGGATTACGGTTTCAGCAAATGAAAGTGTAGTGAATGCAGTGAACATCGCAAAAAATCAAGGGACAAAAACGGTTCTAATCACTTCTAAAAAGAGTGAGGAACTGTCGCATGAATGTGATGAATTGGTTCTCATTGCGATGAAAAATGCTTTAGAACAAGGGACGACAATTTCACCACAGTTTCCGGTTTTAGTGGTGGTTGATATATTGTATAGTTATTACAAGGAAATTGATAAGGAAAGAAAGCATTCTATTTTTTCAAATACATTGCATGCGATTCAACCTGATT
>CALIJD010000099.1 GCA_938017885.1 uncultured Granulicatella sp. | reverse complement strand
TTAGGATTAAGCGAATCACAAGTGATAAAGCTTAATTCAATCAGCTACTGCGTCTAAATCTATAAAGTTCTTTACGTATGGGATTAAAAATCCTACGCCCTCTTATTCGTTTTAATGCTTAGTCACGTTACTGCTACTATAAATCCCCTAGGATACTTCGTAATCACTATTTAGTTTGTGCTTTTTATTTTGTGGAAATGCTTTAAAGTTGTCATTAAGAGGATAGGGCTCGTAGGATTAGTTCGCACTTTTAAGGATATCTTCATAGTAATGGAAATAACTGTACCGGCAAGAGCCAAGGCCTCTTTGCCTACCGAACTTCAAAGGGCGTCAAGTTGATGAATCAACAGACGCCCTAATTCATTTCGGTTACGTTCGTTATTTCCATTCCTATAGAATCCGTAGGATACTGCGTAATCATCTATTTTATTTGTGTTTTTTATTTTGTGGAAATGCTTTGAATTTGTTGGTAAGGGGATAAAAGAAACTTTTTCGAAAAAACACCGACTGGGATTCCAGTCGGTGCTTTTGCATCTAAATGGCTTCGATAAAGTGTTCGGAATTTTCTTTCCACATATCTGGACTAAATCTAGCTTTTTCAGGATTGAGAATCTTCTGATAAAGACGGACCGTGCTTCCATCTTCAATTGTATACGAGTATTCATATAAAAAATCAGTACGTTTGGCGAAATCACAAGACTCTTTATGGTCACTTGCGATTTGGATTAAGAGGTTCGGAACGCCTTGTTGAATAAGGTAAGGCTGGATTAATTGAAAAGCTTCAATCAAAACATCACGTTGCCAGTATTCTTGCAATAATGCGAAATCCATTAGATTGTTTTGAGTTGTGGAGACTTTCATAAAGCCAATTGGAAGGTCGTAATTCTTCATTTCGATGATAAAAAAGTACGGAGAATTCGCGATTAGTCGTGTATAAAAGTTCTCTGCATTTAAGTGAGACGGTGCAGATACCCATGGAAGGTTAGATGTTGCTAAAGGATCGTTTAGCAAAGACTTGATAATCTCCATGTCAGTTTCGTGAAAGGGCCTAAGAGTGATACGTTGTGATTCTAGTGTAGGTACGTTCATAATCGTTACCCCCTTTCTCTACCTGCATTATAGTCGTAATCTGTTGGAAAGTAAAGGGTGCAAATTGCTTTTATGACAATAATGAAAAGGGTTCCGAAAATATCTGAAAGAAACGGATATTTTCCTATTTCTTTGATAGCAGTTGTCAAATTCTGGTGACATTTTTTATCGTGACTTTAGTCATGGTACTTCGTGACTGGAGGGCCTACAGAGTGACCTTGGTTTTTGATAAAGTAAAATCATCAAGAACAAGTACGGAGGCAAACCATGATTAAAGTACATCAAATTAGCAAACGTTTTGGAAACAAGACAGCATTAAATCAAATTGAATTCAATGTCGATAAAGGAGAAATTTTTGGGTTCTTAGGACCAAGTGGAGCGGGGAAGACAACTCTCATCAATATTTTAACTGGACAATTGAAAGCCGATGAAGGAACGACAGAACTTCTTGGAAAAGAGACTAAGAACTTAGCGCCAGAAGATTTAGCGCATATCGGTTTAGTCGGTGATTCCAGTGGATATTATGAAAAACTTTCCCTCGAGAAAAACCTAATCGTTTACGCAAAAATTTATGGACTTCCAAAAAGCCGAGTCGATGAAGTATTAGAACAAGTAGGACTCCTGGATAGTAAAAAGATGATTGCAGAAAAACTTTCTACAGGGATGCGCCAAAGAATGTTTCTAGCAAGAGCGCTCCTCAACAAACCAGAATTACTCTTTTTAGATGAACCAACGAGTGGTTTAGATCCAATGACCTCTCAAAAGATCCACCGATTATTAAATGAGCTGAAGGAAAGTGGAACAACGATTTTCCTTACAACCCATGACATGGTGGAAGCAACCGAGATGTGTGACCGCATTTCCTTGCTAAACCAAGGGGACTTAGTAGAAATTGGAACCCCACGAGATATTATTCAAAAATACAATAAAGAAAAACGAGTGAAAGTAACGTTTAAAGACCATACTGAAAAAGTAGTACCTTTTGAAGCGTTAAAAGAGCAAGACTTAACGACAGTAGAAATGATGCACTCAATGGAACCAACCCTTGAAGAAATCTTTATTCAATTGACAGGAGAGAAATTAAATGATTAGAAGAATTAGCGCCTTGATTTGGCTACGTACACAAATGATTGTAAGTAATGGAGCAATGTTGTTCCAAATTATTTTCCCATACGCTTTACTTATCCTCTATGATCGGTTTTTAAATCCAGACCATGACCCAAGCAAGTCGATTCAAATCTTGTTTATCATGTTACCGCTCGCGTTTAGTTTATCAATGGGAACCATGATTACGATTATGTTGGCGGAAGAAAAAGAGAAAAAGAATTTGAAAACTTTATTCCTTAGTGGAATTCATTCAGCGGAGTATCTAATCTCCATCTTATTCTATCCAATTATCCTTGGTTGCATTACGATTATTAGCTTCCCGCTCATTTTAAATGCGGACCTTTCAAACCATCTAGTGGAATATGGAGTAGTGATGACTAGTGTTGCTGTTTGTGTTATCTTGGTGAATTTATTAGTGGGGGCAGTGACCGATACGCAAGCGAAAGCGCAAGTGAATGGAGTCATTCCGATGATGGTCGTGGCATTCTTACCGATGTTCTCTCAATTTAGTGAGTCTATTTCAAAAGTGGCTCATTACACATTCATGGGGAACTTCATCGATTTCTTCTTAGACAAAGGATTCACGTTGAACTTCCAAAGCATGCTCGTTCCAATCGTGTGGATGGCTGTGCTCATCGTGTTAAACTTCTTCCTATTGAAACCAAAAGCTCAAAACTAGACTATAAAATCTCAAAAAGAGTAGTTTTACTTCTCATAGTAAAACTGCTCTTTTTTGTGTTTCATGATTTTTCAGAGTGAATTAGCTATTTTTTCCAAAAGTTTACATGAATAGATGGTATGTTAAAAGAAACGGCACAATGAAATAGCGAATGAACGACATCAAAATTGGGCCGAATCGATGTACATTTCTGATTTTTTCTATTTTATAATGAGGTTAGAAAGGAGACATAATGATTGATTTAAAAGCGCTTGTCCTATTTATGACCCTGATGGACTATCAAGAATTATCATTGTATGAACTTTCAGTAAAAGTAGGATTCTCTATAAAAGAGGTCAAAGAGGCAATTGATTATTTACACGCTTATTTGGAAAAGAAAAATATGGACCTTAGATGCGCAAAAGGAAAATATTTTTTAGAGAAGAATAATCAGCAACTAACGGATATTGTTCAGTCAAAAGAATTGGTTTTGCCAAAGGAAACAAGATTAGCGTTGATTTATCTTTATACGTTTTGCCGGATGGAATATATTTCCAACAGTCATTACCAGGACTTCCTAAAGGTTAGCAAAAACACAACCTTGTCCGATATTCAGTCGTTAAGGAAATTAATGTTAAATAATGACTTGGAATTAGGTTATAGCCGAGCTAAGGGATATACCTTAATCGGAGAGGAATGGAAGAAGCATCAACTGGCCTTCAAAATGGTGGGGGAACTTTTAAACTCACCTATCGGGCTATGGGGATTGGATTATGTACTGACAAGTTGGGCTCACAATGTTCGCTATGAAATCATAGAGCAAATAGTAAAAGATTACTATAATCATCTCCAATTAACGCCGATTGAAGACCAACTAAAAGAGTGTATTTATGATATTGTCTTCGTGCTTTGTCGCTACCAAAGAAATGTGGATTCCGTCGTGTTTTCTAAGACGCTAGTTTCTCCAGCGATAGAAGTCTTATCGAAAATTTTATTAGAAACCATCCGTGATTTAGGAATTGTCGACCGTCCTTTTACGATAGATGACCGACAATATGTGGCGATTTTGCTGTCTAGCTGTTTTGAAGGTGAAGTTGATTCAAACTTTGAGTACTTTAATGAATTGACGGATAAAATTATCCAGAAAATGGAAGAAGTCTCGCTTCTGCAGTTCCAAAAGAAAAGGACTTTAAAAGAAAACTTGAAGAAACACCTCATTCCAGCCTACTATCGGTTGAAATTTGGAATTCCAAGTACAAATGATTATACACAAACGATTAAAGAGAATTATCCAGACTTATTCGAGTTGGTGAAATCATCCCTATCGCCACTCGAAGAGGATATCGGGACAACTATCTCTGAAAGTGAGACCGCTTACTTTGTGGCGCATTTTGGTGGTTATTTGAAGGCAGACCATCCGAAGTCTTCTTTACACTATAAAGCCGTGATTATTTGTCCAAATGGTGTGAGCTCTTCTTTAATGGTGAAGGAAAATCTATCTTTTCTCTTCCCTCAAATTGAATTTGTGAGAAATATAAAACTAGAAGATTTGGATGAGAAAGAAACGAAGGACTTCGATATGATTTTCTCTACGGTTAAAGTTCATACGACCAAGCCGAATTATTTAGTATCGGTCATGCCTTCCCAGGAGCAAAATATTCATCTAGTGAATCTAGTTCAAAAAGACTTTCCAGAAATGAGCTTTCAAGATGGAGCAGTAGATGAACTGCTTGCTATTGTACGCCAATATGCGATCGTGACGAATGAGTCAGGACTGGGATTTGCTTTGAAGAAATACTTGAAACATGACATTAAGAGAAAGGAGAATCTACCATTGTTAGATGAATTATTAACGAAGGAAACCTATCAATATAGCCAAGAAAAAATGGAATGGAAAGACGCCATTCGTTTTGCGGCAGCACCGCTACTGAAGCAGGAAAAAATAACGGCTCATTACCCAGAAGCAATGATTCAGAAGGTAGAAGAATTTGGACCCTTCATTAATCTAGGAAAAGGAATCGCCATCCCTCACGCTAGACCAGATGATGGGGTCAATGAAGTAGGAATGTCTATGTTAGTGCTGGAACAGCCTACGTATTTACTGGATGACCCAACACAGGAAATTCGACTGCTTATCTGCATTGCTGCGGTTGATAATGAAACCCATTTGAAGGCTTTAGCTCATTTGACGACCATCTTAAGAGACAATGAGAGTGTTCAAAAGCTATTAGCTTCCAAAAACTATGATGAAATCAAAAATATTATTAAACAGGAGGTTTAAAAGATGTTACGAATTGGTACAGCTTGTGGTTCAGGTTTAGGATCAAGTTTCATGGTTCAAATGAATATTGAATCGGTTCTAAAGGAACTCGGAGTTACAAATGTAGAGGTGGAACATTACGATTTAGGAGGAGCCAATCCTAATGATGCAGATATTT
>CALIJD010000098.1 GCA_938017885.1 uncultured Granulicatella sp. | reverse complement strand
TTTGAATTGCCCGGGCACTTTTTACTTTCCCGGAGCAGTCCTATTGTTCGGACTTCTTTTTTATCTCTGGAATCAAGAATAGGGTAAAATTCTTACGGATTCTACGGGTGAAATCTAATAAGAGGATAAACAATAAAGAATCAGTTTATTGAAAGAATAGCGGGAACGTGCATTAAATGCGAATTAGCAGGAGTAGGAAGTCCTTCCGTACTCCTGCTTTGAGGCTTTAAAGGCGAGAGACCTAGGCTCGAGCCGTTGCCCCGCTATAACTCTTTCAATAACAAAACTGATTCTTTTCAGTTTATCTGATAAAGAAATCTACCTTGAAGAAATCCGTAAGGATTTTACCCAACCAACAAGAAGCACCACTTCTATTTCAGAGCATAAAAAAAGAGCCCGAGATCAATTCTCAGGCTAATTATTATTTGCTTAATTTTGCAGCAAGACGTGATTTGTCACGAGAAGCTTTGTTTTTGTGGATTAATCCTTTAGAAGCAGCTCCGTCGATTGCTTTGTGAGCAGCACGTAATAATTCTTCAGCATTTTCAGCACCTTCAGCTACTGCAGCTTCGAATTTTTTGATAGCAGTACGCATAGCAGAAGTTTGTGAGTTGTTTGCTAGTGTTGACTTTTTGTTAGTACGAACACGTTTGATTTGTGATGCGATATTTGGCAATGGGTTCACCCCTCTTTCATTTTACATGTATAATCACTGATCAGTTGTTTCCAACACGGACTATTATACAAAAGTCCAGTATGAAATGCAAGCAAGGTATAGGGTTGGGAGGGTGCAAGCTGGCGGTAAATATTGTTTATTGATGGTATAATGGAAAAGAATTGAAAAAAGAGGTGAAGGTATGAATGAATTTAAACTAGTGGCTCCGTATACGCCACAAGGAGATCAACCTCAGGCCATCCAGGAATTAGTGGAGGGGCTTAATAAGGGAGTTAAAGAACAGACACTTCTTGGTGCGACAGGTACTGGGAAGACATTTACAATTGCTAATGTGATAAAAGAAGTGAATAAACCGACATTAGTGCTAGCCCATAATAAAACATTAGCAGGGCAATTATATGGAGAGTTAAAAGAGTTCTTTCCAGAGAATGCGGTCGAATATTTTGTTTCTTATTATGATTACTACCAACCAGAAGCTTATGTGCCTTCTAGTGATACTTATATTGAAAAAGAATCCAGTGTCAATGATGAAATCGATAAGTTGCGTCACTCTGCTACAAGCGCGCTTTTGGAAAGAAGAGATGTCATTGTAGTTGCTTCCGTATCTTCTATGTACGGGTTAGTAAATCCAGAAGACTACCGTGACCATGTATTGTCTCTTCGTGAAGGAATGGAAATAGAAAGAGATGAATTACTGCGTCGTTTAGTCGAAATGCAGTTTGAACGCAATGACTATGATTTTAGAAGGGGAACATTTCGAGTGCGAGGCGATGTAGTCGAAATTTTCCTCGCTGGACATGATGCGACGGCATTTCGAATCGAGTTTTTTGGAGATGAAATCGAAGCGATTAAAGAAGTAGATGTGTTAACAGGAGAAATTAAGGCGACGGTAGAGCATGTCCCAATCTTCCCGGCAACGCACTTTGTCGCGAATGAAGACCAAATCTCTAAGGCGGTTTCGACGATTAAAGAAGAACTCGCTCTCCGCCTAAAAGAATTAAGGGACAATAATGAGTTGCTTGAAGCGCAGCGATTAGAGCAAAGAACCAATTACGATATTGAAATGCTCCTAGAGATGGGATATTGTAATGGGATTGAAAACTACTCTCGCCATATGGATGGAAGAAAGCCAGGACAACCACCGTATACATTGCTTGATTTCTTCCCAGAAGATGCACTATTTGTGGTGGATGAGTCTCATATTACGATGTCTCAAATTCGAGGAATGTATAATGGGGACCGCGCGCGTAAGGAGCAGTTAATTAAGTACGGATTTAGATTGCCAAGTGCGTTAGATAATCGTCCATTACGCTTTGAAGAGTTCGAAGAGAAAGTTCCGCAAATTATTTATATTTCGGCGACTCCAGGGCCATATGAATTAGCACATACGCCAAAAGTTACCGAGCAAATCATTCGTCCGACAGGCTTGCTCGATCCGCCTGTGGAAGTTCGTCCAATTAAAGGGCAAATTGATGACTTAATTAGTGAAATTAATTTACGTGTTGAACGAAATGAACGTGTCTTTATTACGACGCTTACGAAGAAAATGTCTGAAGATTTAACCGATTACCTAGAAGAAGTAGGCATTAAAGTGAAGTATCTTCATAGTGATATTAAGACATTGGAACGTACTGAAATCATCCGAAACTTGCGATTAGGAGAATTCGATGTATTGGTCGGAATCAACTTGCTTCGTGAGGGCTTAGACGTACCAGAAGTCTCTCTAGTGGCGATTTTAGATGCAGACAAAGAAGGCTTCCTACGTAGTGAGCGAGCTTTAGTGCAAACGATTGGACGTGCCGCACGAAATGCAAATGGTCGAGTGATTATGTATGCCGATAAGATTACGGACTCTATGCAAAGGGCGATTGATGAAACAAACCGTCGTCGTAGTGTCCAAGAGGCTTATAATAAGGAACACGGCATCGTTCCGAAGACCATCGTGAAGAATATTCGTGATTTAATCGCGATTACACATGAAGTGGAAAAAGAAGATGCTCCAAGCACCGCAAAAGACTTCAAGAAAATGTCGCAAGAACAAAGACGCGAAGCCATCGAGTTGCTGGAATTGGATATGCGTGCAGCTGCCAAAGCACTGGATTTCGAAAAAGCGGCTGATCTGCGTGATGTGATTTTAGAGTTAAGAGCTGAGTATAAATTATAAGAGGGTTATTCAATGAAATGGAATTTAAAAGAAGACCTGACAGAACATGAAGGAGAAACAATTCTTAGTCATATAGAAGGTTTCTCCTTCTATATTGTCAGTGCCACAAAAGAAAAGGGATTAGAAATCATTGCTTTAGATGAGTTTAATGAACGGTACACTTTGTTTGATGTAGAAACAACAGGAAGTAGCATCGCTCAAGCCCTTCGAGAAGAAGCTGGTGAAATAGCGACCAAGTGGATGCATCCTCTACAGGGAGAATTGAGTGTTACGAAGGAAAAATGGATGAATTGGATCCATAGCAATATTATCCCTTTT
>CALIJD010000097.1 GCA_938017885.1 uncultured Granulicatella sp. | reverse complement strand
AGGCTCGAACCGTTGTCCCATTACAGCTATTATCAATAAATCCTTCCAAGTTCGTAGTTTTGAACGAAGTTCTATTTTTTAGTAAGCACCTTGCGGTGTTTTATTACAAAAGAAAAAGGGGGGTGAAAAACTTTCACCCCTCTTTGATTACATCATACCCATGCCTGGATCCATTCCTGGCATTGGTGGTGCTACTGGAGCTGGTTTGTCAGCTACCACAGCTTCTGTTGTTAATAATAATGCTGAAACAGATGCAGCATTTTGTAAGGCTGAACGTGTTACTTTCGTTGGATCAACAATCCCTGCTTCAATCATGTTTACCCATTCATCTGTAGCGGCATTGTATCCAATGCCTTTTTCTTCAGATTTCAAACGAGCAACAATGACCGAACCTTCAAGACCCGCATTTTCTGCGATTTGACGTAATGGTTCTTCTAATGAACGAGATACGATTTTCGCACCTGTAGCTAGGTCACCTTCTAATTCAAGAGCGTCTACTACCTTTTGAACGTTCACAAGAGCTGTTCCCCCACCTGAAACGATACCTTCTTCAACCGCTGCGCGAGTTGCGTTTAAGGCATCTTCAATGCGAAGTTTTTTCTCTTTTAATTCTGTTTCAGTAGCGGCACCGACTTTAATCACGGCAACCCCACCTGATAATTTAGCAAGACGTTCATGTAATTTTTCACGGTCGAAATCACTTGTTGTATCTTGTGCTTGTGCGCGAATTAAGGCAACACGGTTTGCGATTAAGTCTTTAGAACCTGCACCTTCAACGATTGTTGTGCTGTCTTTAGAAACCACAACTTTACCAGCTGTCCCTAATTGCGCTAATGTTGCGTCTTTTAATTCTAAGCCAAGGTCTTCGGTAATGACTTGAGCTCCTGTTAACACAGCGATATCTTCTAACATCGCTTTACGACGGTCACCGAATCCTGGAGCTTTTACAGCTACCACATTAAATGTTCCGCGTAGTTTGTTTAATACTAATGTTGGTAAAGCTTCGCCATCCACGTCATCAGCGATGATTAATAACGCACGTCCTTGTTGAACGATTTGTTCTAATAATGGAATGATTTCTTGGATGTTTGACACTTTTTTATCTGTGATTAAGATAAATGGATTATCTAAAGTCGCAATCATCTTGTCGTTATCAGTTACCATGTATTGTGATAAGTAACCACGGTCAAATTGCATTCCTTCTACAACATCTAATTCTGTTTCAATCCCTTTAGATTCTTCGATAGTGATAACGCCGTCGTTCCCCACTTTTTCCATAGCTTCAGCGATTAATTCGCCGACTTCAGCTGAACCTGAAGAAATAGCCGCCACTTGTGCGATGGCTTCTTTTGATTCTACTGGACGAGAAATGCGGTGTAATTCTTCAACCGCTGCTTTTGTCGCAAGTTCAATCCCACGACGGATGCCTACTGGGTTTGCGCCAGCCGTTACGTTTTTCAATCCTTCACGAACGATGGCTTGTGTTAAAACAGTTGCTGTAGTTGTACCGTCACCGGCAATATCATTTGTTTTTGAAGCGACTTCAGCCACGAGTTTTGCACCCATGTTTTCGAAATGATCTTCTAATTCGATTTCTTTTGCGATTGTGACCCCATCATTTGTAATGAGTGGAGAACCGAATGCTTTTTCTAATACAACATTACGTCCTTTTGGTCCTAATGTTACTTTTACTGTGTTTGCTAAAACGTCCACACCGCGAAGCATAGCACTTCTTGCGTCTTCTGCAAATTTAATATCTTTCACCATAATTGTATCCCCCTTTATTCAACAATTGCGATAATGTCTTTTTCTTTCACGATGATATATTCTTGACCATCTAATTTTACTTCTGTTCCTGAATATTTTTCGAACACGACTTTATCGCCAACCGTCACTTGACGGTCTTCTGCAGCAGTGAATTCGCTTGTCGCGATTACTTTTGCAAATTGTAATTTTTCTTGAGCAGTGGTTGGTAGGAATAATCCCCCAGCCGTTTTTTCTTCTTGCTCCACCATTTGAATAACAACTCTATCTTTTAAAGGCTTTAACATATAAAATCCTCCTTACTCTTTTTTAGCACTCGAAAACCATGAGTGCTAACTCATAGTTTTATAATACTCATTTGGTCAGGAAAAATCAAGAATAAATACTTGCTTATTTCTCAAGAATTATGTAAGATTTTGACAAGAAAGGATGATTGCAATGCCTAGAAAAATTTTCTTTAGAAAACTCTATTTTGAAATTGCATTAGCTGTCTTCTTTATCTTTCTAGCAACCTCTCATTATCCTGGGAATGGATTTGATTTTGTGACCTTATTCTGTTGCTTATTTGCAACCAACAGTATCGTAACGAGTATCAATATGCTTCGAACGTACAATGAATTAAAGAAACTGGCTAATATCATGGAAGATTTCCAAATGGATGATGACCCTCTAGACGATAAAGATCCAGAAGAAAAGCACTAATCACTGCATCAACGCAATCGATTAGTGCTTTTTATGTTTTTAAATCTTAGTTTAGAGAAAAAGCTCTCATTCCTTACTGCTTATTTTTTATCAAATCTGAGACTTCCTTTGAGTATCCCGTTGAGGAATGTTCAAACTGTCCTGTATTCATATTTTTAGTCAAACTAAAACTCACGCTTAATTTCTTATCGGAGTTTAAGTATATTTTAAAGCGAATTCCCCCCATAGGGTTATGCTGAATAGACTCAACATCAATTTCATAGGACTTAATCGCTCCGCCTTCTTCTAACGCTTTGTGATCTAAGTCTTTTAATTGATTCTCAATCGATTCTCTCACTTGCGCACTTTGTACTAAAGTGACCATTTCATGCTTCTTCACTAGATTCAACGTTACAAATCCGCCGATGATTAACGCTATTACTGCAACGACCCCTAGCATTCCACTACTGAATTTCTTCATCATTTTCTTCAGCCCCCTAATGCATTTAAAGGTTCTACTTGTTTTGTATAGTATATCATGAATTTTCGCATTTCTGAATACTATTATTTTTATACAAAAAAGACACCCTTTGCGGATGCCTTTCAAAAATTATTTTTGATTGTCGAGGAAATAAATTAGAGTTTGAAGTTCGTTTGTTAAGTCTACATTTTGAACTCGAACGTCTTCTGGAGCGTTTAATCGAATTGGTGTGAAGTTTAAAATGCCTCGAACATTTGCTTCTACCATGCGATCTGCTGTATCTTGCGCTACATCTTGAGGAACGGTTAGAATCGCTACTTGAATTTGTTGCACTTTTAATTGTTCAATCATTTCATCCATGCTATACACAGGAACTCCTGTTTGAATCGTTCCGACGATATCAGGGTTCACATCAAATGCTGCACTAATTCGTACATTGTTGCTTTGGTGGAAATTGTAGTTTAGTAACGCTTGTCCTAATTTACCAACACCGACTAAAGCTACATTTGTTAAGCGATCTTGGTTTAACGTATGGCTGAAGAATTCCAATAAGTATTCTACATCATATCCATATCCACGTTTTCCTAAAGCTCCAAAATAAGAAAAATCACGACGAATCGTTGCGCTATCTACTTTTACAGCTTCACTTAATTCTGTTGATGAAATACGACGTTTTCCTGCATCATGCAAGAAACGTAAATAACGATGATAAATGGCCAAACGTTTTGCGGTTGCACGTGGCACTTCAATTTCTTTCATTTCTTTATAATCTTTCATGTCTAAGACTCCTTTTCTTTTACATCCATGCGTATTCTATCACAACGATATGAATTTTCACAAATACTTTGTTTGCTCCTCACTTACCCCCATGAAATTCGCTTATATACAGCAAGGCTTGTACTTTTTTATTCACAACCTCTTAATTGTGAATGTGAATGCAAACTCGAACGCATTTCAATATTGTCCACCTCTTTTTTATGATAAAATGAGATGAATACTCACTGAAAGGACCTATCATGATACTACTACAAGGACAAGGACTCGCTCGAACTTTTGCAGATGAAGTCCTATTTGAAAATATTACGACTCATATTCAAGAAAATTCGCGGATTGCCATCGTTGGGCGTAATGGTACTGGAAAATCAACGCTCTTAAAAATGTTGGCGGGTATCGAAGAACCTTCAATGGGAAGTGTCTCAAAGAAAAAAGACCTATCCATCGGTTACTTGGACCAATATGCAGCCATCGATTCAACAAAAACTGTTTGGGAAGAAATGATTCATCTCTTCGAAGACGTAGAAACTTTGAAGAAACAAGCGCAAAAAGCAGCTGAGCAACTCGGTGAACCTGACCTTCTAGGAGATCCTACGGCGTACGAACTCGCCTTAAAACGCTATGACCAACTACAAGAAGAACTGAACCAAAAGAACGCGTATGGATACGAATCTGAAATCCGTACCGTCCTTCATGGATTCCGTTTCTATCCAGAAGACTACGACCAACCGATTCAATCGCTCTCAGGAGGGCAACGAACTCGTTTAGCCTTAGCACGTATTTTATTAGAGAAACACGATTTACTGATTTTAGACGAACCGACGAATCACCTAGATATTGAAACCTTAACATGGCTCGAGGATTATTTACGCTCTTCAAATTGCGCACTTGTAATCGTATCCCACGACCAATATTTCTTAGACCGCGTGTGTAATGAGGTTTATGAAATCAGCCATAAAGCCTGTGAATATTATAAGGGAAACTACTCACACTATTTAGAAGAACGCGAACAACGCTATTTATTGAAGCAAAAAGCTTACGAAAAGCAGCAACAAGAAATTCACGACTTAGAAGAATTCATCCAGAAAAACTTGGTGCGCGCCTCAACCACAAAACGCGCGCAATCCCGTCGTAAAAAATTAGAGAAAATGGAACGATTGGAGAAACCAAAAGGCGATCAGCGCTCTGCTCGATTTGAATTTACCGTAGAACGCGAATCCGGAAACCAAGTATTACAAGTAAACGATGCTTATATCGGTTACGACCACGAAGCCTTGAGCGGTCCGATTTCCTTCCAACTTCGCAAGCGTGAAGCCATTGCCATTGTGGGGCCAAATGGAATTGGAAAATCAACCCTCTTGAAGTCGATTACGGGTGAACTTCCTCTCATCAAAGGATCGATTGACTTAGGAGCTGGCGTTCAAGTTGGTTACTATGACCAAAACTTGGCTGGCCTCTCCTCTAATCAAACGGTTCTAGAAGAGCTTTGGTCTCGTCATTCAACGATGCCCGAAAAAGATGTGCGTTCAATTCTTGGAAGTTTCCTATTCTCCGGAAGTGACGTTGAAAAAACAACTGCACAACTAAGCGGGGGTGAAAAAGCACGACTAGCCCTCTGTAAATTGTCACTGGAACATGATAATTTCCTACTGCTTGACGAGCCAACGAACCACTTGGATATCGATAGTAAGGAAGTGCTGGAAGACGCTCTTATCGACTACGATGGTACGATTTGTTTCGTATCCCATGACCGTTTCTTTATCAACAAGGTCGCAACGGCCATTCTTGAAATCGAAGAAACAGGAAGCACACTCTACCTTGGCGACTACGACTACTACCTTGAGAAAAAGCAAGAGAAAGAAGAACTCGCTGCACTAGCAGAAGCGCAGACTATTGAAGCAAAAAGCACTCAACCGATGACAGAAGCTAAAGCCAGCTATCATGCCTCCAAAGAAGAGCAACGTCAAATCCGCACGCTCACTCGACGTATCGAGCAACTCGAAACCGAGATGCACGATATCGAAACAGCGTTAGAAAAAGTCCACGAGGCCATGACACTGGAGGAAAACTATTCCGATCCAGATAAATCTGCCACCCTCTCAACCGAAGAAGGCGCCCTTCTTGAGCGCCAAGAAACACTTCTGGCAGAATGGGAAGAAGCGTCTCTTGCACTAGAAGAATTCAATCAATAATCGTTTGAAATTATCATATATGATAATTTTCTACTTTCAGCAACGCAAAGAAGCGTAGACCCTTTTAATAGAGTCTACGCTTCTTTTTAGTTTTAGATTAATGTTGCCACTGACTTTGATAGAGATTGTAGTAAAATCCACGTTGCTCAATCAAGCTGGCATGATTTCCTTTTTCAATGACATGTCCGTCTTTCAAGACGAGAATCACATCTGCTGTACGAATCGTCGATAAACGGTGCGCTACAATAAAACTCGTTCGTCCTTCCATCAGATGTTGAAAGGCTTCTTGAATCTTCAACTCGGTACGTGTATCGATGGAAGACGTTGCTTCATCTAAAATCAGCATATTCGGTTGTCCCATCATCACACGCGCGATGCAGAGCAATTGTTTTTGCCCTTGTGAGAAGTCC
Source organism: uncultured Granulicatella sp. (assembly GCA_938017885.1). Taxonomy (GTDB): domain Bacteria; phylum Bacillota; class Bacilli; order Lactobacillales; family Aerococcaceae; genus Granulicatella. The sequence goes on along the minus strand of CALIJD010000097.1, from coordinate 5,015 downwards.
CCACCGTCATCTGAAATGACCGTATCATACCCTTGTGGTAGACGACTCACGAATCCATGAATATGGCAGAGTTTAGCGATACGAATCATCTCTTCTTCGCTAATCGTTGGATTTCCCATCGTGATGTTTTCACGGACAGTTCCCGTTTGAAGCCACGTTTCTTGAAGCACCATTCCGAATCCATTACGTAATGAATGGCGCGTAATATCTTCAATCGAATGGCCATCAATCGATAGTTTACCATCATTAATCTCGTAGAAACGCATCAATAAGTTAATCAACGTCGTCTTCCCACTTCCGGTTGGACCGACAATTGCCACGCGTTGCCCTGGTTTGACATCCAGCGAAAAGTCTTCAATCAGCGGTTGACCTTTCACATAAGAGAAGTCCGCATGGCTAAATTCGACTGCTCCGTCAAAGGTTTCAGGAGACGCAGCACCTTCTCTCTCTGGACGTTCAGACGGTTGTTCCAACAGTTCAAATACACGATTGGCACAGGCTATCGCATTTTGAAGTTCGGTAATGACTCCTGAGATTTCATTAAATGGTTTCGTATATTGGTTAGAATAACTTAAAAAGGAAGTGAGTTGTCCTACTGTTACCCCTCTTTGAATAACAAAGAAGGCTCCAAAGACACCTACTACGGTATACACCATATTATTGACAAACCTTGTACCTGGATTAGTAATCGCTGAATAGAAAATGGCCTTTAGAGAAACATCCGTCAACTCCCTATTAATCACTGAGAAGTCCTCGATGACTTTTTCTTGTTGCTGGAAGGCCGTGACCACTCGTATCCCCTCAATCATCTCATTCATATAGGCCGTTTGGTCGCCACGAATTTCCGATTGCTGTTTAAAGAAATGATAGGATTTCTTCGCGACAAAACTAGCCATCACGAAGGATACTGGCGTCACCACGACTACTACAAGCGTCAATGTCATATTCACACTAAGCATAAAGAATAACGTTCCTAGAATCGTCATCACACCCGTAAATAACTGCGTGAATCCCATTAGTAATCCATCCGCAAATTGATCTGCATCCGCGATGATACGGCTCTCGATTTCTCCAGCTGGATGAATATCTAAATAACTGAGCGGTAATGTCTCGATTTTTTCAAGCGCGTCTCTACGAAGGTCTCGCACAACCGAGTACGTCATCTTGTTATTGCTGAGGTTCATAAACCACTGCGCAATCGCTGCCATGGATGTAAAGAGTGCAATCTGCCATAGGATGGCAAATAGTCCTTCATAGAAGACTTGGCCAGTGCCGAGCATTTGGTCCACGGCTTTCCCAACTAATTTTGGAATCATTAAGGTCCCAAATACATTCACACTTGCCAAAAGAATGGACGCTACAAAGTAAATTCGGTAGCGACGGATGTAGCAGAGGACCTTACGAATCGTTTCCCATTGAGTTTTCTGTCTCATGCTTCATCCTCCTTTGGAAATTGTGAATAGTAAATTTCTTGATAAATTTCGTTATTGGCTAATAGCTCTTCATGCGTGCCCTTGCCGACCAGATTCCCTTCATCAAGCACAAGAATTAAGTCTGCGTACTGCACAGAAGCCGCCCGTTGCGACACGATAAAGGTTGTTGGACGTGGCGTTTGGTTCTTGATGGTCTCACGTAATTTTGCATCGGTCGCAAAGTCTAATGCCGAAGCACTATCATCTAAAATTAAAATTGGTGCTTGTTTCGCAATCGCACGGGCAATCGTCATCCGTTGCTTTTGCCCACCTGATAAGTTGCGTCCATTTTGTTCAATGCCATAATCCAGTCCGCCTTCTTTCGTTTCAACAAATTCGCTGGCTTGAGCGACACCGAGTGCCTGTTCTACGACTTCACTTGAAGCAGATGCATATCCAAAACGGACATTGTCGGCAATCGTTCCACGGAAGAGTTGCGCCTTTTGCAAGACCATTCCGACTGCGCCACGAATCGATGCAAATCGGTAGTCACGAACGTCATTGCCGAATACTTCCACTTTTCCTTGGGTTGCATCATAGAAACGAGGAATCATATTCACAAGAGACGATTTCCCACTACCAGTCCCACCGATAACGCCGATGGTTTGTCCTTTTAACGCGGTAAAGGAGATATGGTTAAGTGCTGCATTTTGGTCCCCTTGATATGTCAGCGTCACGTCTTTAAACGCCACTGCTACATCGCTATCTGGATTGACATCTTGGGTGCCTTCGACCATATCCGGTTCCATTGATAGAATATTGTCAATACGATCCGCACTCGCAACGGATTTCGTCATTAACACGATAAGATTGGCTAATTTTACAAGCTCTACTAGAATTTGTGACATATAGTTTGTTAAGGCGATGACGTCTCCTTTTGACAACGTTCCTGTATCCACTTTTATCGCCCCACTATATAAAATGACGATAAGCGCTAGATTCACAATCACAAACGTAATAGGATTCATAGCTCCTGATAGAGCACTCACCTTTTGTTGCGCCTGATTCAAGGCTTCGGTATCTTCTCTAAACGACTGAATTTCTTTTTCTTCGCGGTTAAATGCCCGAATCACACGAACACCTAGTAAATTCTCGTGAACGAGACGCATAATACGATCTAGTTGCCCTTGAACCCGGCGATACATTGGAATTGTCCAGTAAATAATTCCGAATACGACGACTGCTAAGATTGGAACTGTTATGGCAAACGTCCATGCCATTTCCACATTCACAACAAAGGCCATTACAATCGCCCCACCGACGATAAACGGCGAACGAAGCAACAAACGCAGCGCAATGTTTAACCCATTTTGCACAAGATTCATATCGCTCGTCAAACGCGTCAGTAAAGTGTCATTTCCCAGCGCATCGAGTTGCGAAAAACTGAAGTATTGAATTTTTGAAAAAAGCGCCTGTCTCACTTCCGCTGTAAATCCAGTTGCCGCTTTAGCTGCATAATATTGGGCCGTAATGGACACGACGACCCCTAAAATCCCAAGGACGATTAAAATAGCCCCTTGACCAAGGATTAAGGAGGTATCTTGGTTTCCAATTCCTTTGTCAATGATGACTGCCATTATAAGCGGTACTAATAACTCCAAAATTGCTTCGAATAATTTGAATAAAGGTGCCAATATTGTTTCTTTCAAATATGGCTTTAAATAAGGTTTTAATCGATTCACAATCATACTTCCTTTTACATCAATAGTACTTTTATTGTATCACATTTTATCCTCTTCAAAAGCGGAAAAACTTGCTTCCTGCTTTTGATTTTTTAGAGTGTAACAATACTGTGACGTAACAAAATTGTTACACTCACTTTTAAATTTCTAAAAATGCATCATTTTTAATACGTATCATAAACGATACATCTCATTTTTCCATCCTCAACAAAACCTTTTTTAACCTAACCGTTGAGTGTAGTGGAGTAAATAATCATTAGAAGACTGGGCAACTTTTGCTTATTAGAAAGTTGATTACGAAAAATCTTACGGATTCTATAATAGCCATAACGTGGAATGGCATTAAATGCGCAAAAGGGAGCGTAGGAATTTTATTCCGTACGCTCCCTTTGAGGCTTTAAAGGTGAGAGACCTAGGCTCGAACCAGTGCAACGTTATAGCTATTATGAAGATATCCGTAAGGATTTGGAGTAATCAACATTATTCACTATACTGTCACCCAAGTGCCCAGTCTTCTATTTCATTATTTACGTAAATTGTGCGCTTCAATGTACTCCGCAATTTGGATAGCATTGCTTGCAGCACCTTTACGGATATTGTCGCCCACACACCAGATGTGGAAGCTGTTTGGTTGAGAAATGTCACGGCGAATACGTCCCACATACACTTCGTCATGTCCAGTTGCTTGTAATGGTGTTGGATACACATTTTCCTCAGGTTTATCTAATACGATTACGCCTGGTGCTTTTGCTAATAATGCACGAATTTCTTCCGGTGTTGTATCTTTTTCGAAAGTTACATTGATTTCTACAGAGTGTGAGTTATATACAGGTACACGCACACAAGTGGCTGTCACAGCTACATCATCTGATAAGCCAAGAATCTTGCGCGTTTCTTGAATCATTTTCATTTCTTCTTTTGTATAGCCATTTTCTAAAAATACATCGATATGTGGCAATACATTATTGTAAATTGGGTGTGGGTAATTTGTTGGAGCTTCCCCTTTTTCCCCATTTCTTAAATCATTAATCCCTGCTTGTCCAGAACCTGAAACAGCTTGGTAAGTTGTATAAGCCACACGTTTTAATCCAAAAGCATCATGCAATGGACGTAATGGCACTACCGATTGAATCGTTGAGCAGTTTGGATTTGCGATAATTTTGCGCTCTAATGTTGGTGCGTTACATTCCGGTACGACTAAATCAATCTCTGGATCCATTCTCCATGCGCTTGAGTTATCGATGACAATCACTCCGTCACGTTCTGCGATGGGCGCAAATTTCAATGAAGTGCCGCCGCCTGCTGAGAAGATGGCGTAGTCAATATCACGCTTGAAGGAGTCTTCCGTTAATTCTTCGACTACATACTCTTTTCCTCTAAACTGTAGTACTTTCCCTGCTGAACGTGCTGAGGCAAGTAGATATAAGTGGTCTACTTGTAAGTTGCTTTCCTCTAACCGTTCAATCATTTTTGTTCCAACGACCCCTGTCGCTCCTACAATTGCAATATTTACCATAAAAAAATCTCCTTTTGCTAAAACGCTATGTTGAAAATTATAACGAACCTCTTTTAGAAAGTAAAGAATTGTCTTTCTTTGCAACACATTTGTAGCTGTAATAGATACACTCTTTAATGAGTGCTTCATCTGTGCATACATTCAGCGCAATTGAAATCCAATGCTTTTTATTCATATGGTATACTTCAAAGAAACCTTCATTCGTTAATAGTTTTTCCTTCGTGTTCGGATCAATTTTCACATTTAAGATTAACACTCGCTCTTCACTAGCAACTCCTAATTTATTGAAAGGAATTTCCGTCATCAATGCATAGCACTTTCCTTTCTCTTCCACTCTAAACATTG
>CALIJD010000096.1 GCA_938017885.1 uncultured Granulicatella sp. | reverse complement strand
TTAGGGCCGCAAGTGAAATTTAAATTTAATGCGGTACGAGATAAGTATGAACCACAAGGCGTTCCAGTAGATGTTATCAATTTGGAAGATTACGGAAATGTCGATGGAGAACGTATTTTAAAAAGAGCTATACAATTATTGAAATCAAAAAAATAGGAGGTCAGTGACATGTTTTCTAAGTTAGAAAAAGTAATGGGTAGAGTTGCTGAAAAACTTAGTACGAACAAAGTGCTCGTAGCCATTCGTGACGGTTTCTTAGTAGCAACACCATTAATTATTGTGGCATCTATTTTCTTAGTGATTGCAAACTTCCCTGTGCCTGGATACAGCGAATTTATAGCCCAATTCTTTGGACAAGGCTGGGAAAAGTCAATGGATGCGGTGATTGATTCAACATTTAGTATTCTTGCTGTACTAGGTGCTGTTGGTATTGGGTATGCTTATGCGAAACAATTAGAAAGCGATCCGATTGCAGGAGGAGCATTATCCTTAGTCTGCTTCTTAATTATGACACCTAAAGTTCATCCTGATTTTGTGAACGCAACTACGAATAAAGTATTTAATGGATTTTCTCTTGGAAATCTAGGATCTGCGGGTATGTTCTTAGCAATGATTACAGCGATTGTTTCTGTTCGCATTTTCGTCTTTATTCAAAAACGAGGTTGGGTCATTAAATTACCAGATGGGGTACCGCCTGCAGTTTACCATTCATTTGCAGCATTGATTCCAAGTATGTTTGCAATGTTCTTCTTCTTTGCAGTGTATTTATTATTCTCATTAACAGAGTATCAATATGCACATACATTCATTTACAAGATGTTACAAGCACCATTATTAGGTTTTGGTAGAAACATTTTCTTTGAACCAATCTATCAGTTCCTATCTACATTGTTCTGGTTCTTTGGTATTAATGGACCTGCAGTAACGAATACGGTATTTAGTCCAATTCACCTAGCTTTAACAACAGAAAACTTAGAAGCGTTCAAAGCAGGACTCCCATTACCAAATATCTTTACAGGTCCATTTGGGGACTTCTTTGGTAACTTTGGTGGTGGAGGTAGTACTTTATCACTGGTGTTCCTTATGGTCTTCCTTGCTAAATCAGAACGAATGAAGAAACTAGGTCGATTAGCCCTTATTCCTGGTATCTTTGGAATTAATGAAATGGTTACCTTTGGTTTGCCTGTTGTATTAAACCCAATTATTGTAATTCCATTTATATTAACACCTTTAGTAAATATTGGATTATCAACGCTTGCGACCTTATGGGGAATCATTCCTTATACGACGGGGGCATCTCTGCCTTGGACAACACCATTCTTCTTCTCAGGTTGGTTATCAACTGGTAGCATTGTAGCGGGATTCTTCCAAATTGGATTAATTATTATTGGATGCTTAATCTACTATCCATTCTTTAAAGCATTAGATAAGCAATACTTACACGAAGAAGAAAACGCAGGTATGTTAAAAGGCGATGAGCTAGATGATGTTGACTTAAACGACTTATCTTTTGATGATTTGTAATCTTTAGGAAGAGAAGTCATTAATTTCATAATGGAGAGGGTGGTATGCGGGAGACGGCATGGCCACTCTTTTTCATAGAGAGGAGTGAGGGTATGCGAGTGTTATTACTTTTTGATCAAATTCAAGCAGGATATGGTGGAAAGGAACGCGCAGATACGGAACTAGGATTAGAAAAGGGAGGAATCGGCTCCTTTTTAATGTTCAAAGATGAATTTACAAAAGCGGGATTAAGTGCGCTAGCGACAATTTATTGTGGACCTGATTATTTTCAAGCGCATAAAGAAGAGGTCATTCATAAGATTCATAATCTTATTTTGAAAACGAAAGCTGAGGTACTATTTGCAGGTCCGTGCTTTAATTATGATACGTATGCTCAAATGGCTGCGGAAATAGCTTTAGCCGTACAAGAACAAACGGATTGCAAACCTTATGTGATTTGTTCAAAAGAAAATGAAGAAACGATTGCGAACTTTAAAGATAAAATCATCATATTAGAGATGCCAAAAAAAGGAGCAGTAGGGTTGCGCGAAGCTTTAAGTGGAGCCATTGCAATTATTAGTGGCGAAAAAGAAGCGCGGTTGCAACAATTTCAATAAAAGAGGTGAAGAATCATGTGGGGAATGATTGCAACATGGAGAATGGCACTAGAAGGAATTCAAAAAGTAACGCCTATTCTATCTCAGGAAGGAATTGCCGGGGAAGCTATTGAAGGAGCGATTAAAGAAGTAGAAGATTTTCCTTTTTTTAAATCTGTAGGATATGGTGGACTTCCAAACGAAAAAATGGAAGTAGAACTGGATGCCGCTTATTTAGATGGAAGTCATTTTAATTTTGGAGCCGTATGTGCGATTAAAAATTTTGCTAATCCTATTTCAATTGCTAGAGAACTCAGCCAATATAAAGTGAATAATGTGCTCGTAGGACAGGGAGCCCAAGAGTTTGCTAGAAGCCGTCATTTTGAAGAAAAAGAGATGCTGACGGACCGGGCAAAAATTCATTATCATAATCGCTTAAAGGATCTAGAACAAGAGCAACTTTCTCCATATGCAGGCCATGATACTGTAGGAATGGTAGCGTTAGATACGCACGGAGATATGGTGGCAGGAACGTCTACTAGCGGACTTTTTATGAAGAAACCTGGCCGAGTGGGCGATTCCCCGTTCATTGGTTCAGGACTTTATGTCGATAGTACCATTGGCGGTGCGACTGCAACTGGACTAGGGGAAGATTTAATGAAGGGAGTTATTTCTTACGAAATCGTCCGATTGATGAAAGAAGGGCTTTCTCCTCAAAAAGCGTGTGAAAAAGCGGTAAGAGAGTTGGATGCTCTGCTTAAGAGAACCAGAGGGGAAGCAGGAGATATTTCAGTGGTTGCGATGAATCGAAACGGAGATTTTGGTGCAGCGACAAATATCGATAACTTTTCATTCGTGGTAGCTACCAAATCATTAGCGCCAACGGTATTTCGAGTACATCCGCAACCAGATGGTACAATGTCTCATGAGCTAGCTTCTAAAGAATGGTTGGAATCGTATTTAGAAGAAAGAATGAAGCCTTTGGAGGTTAAAGAATGAATCGAGAAGAGTGGATTAATCGGCTAAAAGAAGTACAACCAATGCTCTTTGATGGCTTAAGAAGAATGGTGGCAATCCCTAGTATTCGAGGAAAAGAGGAACCCGATGCCCCATTTGGAAGAGGTCCTAAACAAGCACTAGAAGAAGTTTTAAAAATTTCAGCAGAATTAGGGTTTCACACCAAAAATATCGATGATAAAATTGGGTATGCCCAATATGGAGAAGATCGTTCAGATGGCGCTTATTATGGAATTTTTGGTCATGTGGATGTCATGCCTCTTGGGGAAGGATGGAATTCTCCACCCCTTAGTTTAACCCTTCGAGAGGGGAAATTATTTGGAAGAGGAACTTTAGATAACAAAGGGCCCATTTTATCGAATTTATATGCTTTATATGTACTGAAGGAAAATGGAGTGACTTTTGATCGTCCTGTGCGAATCGTGTTTGGGACGAACGAAGAGACCGGATTTGGATGCGTGAAGCACTATCTCACCAAAGAAATTCCGCCGACGTTTGGGTGGACGCCAGATTGTAAATGGCCCGTTGTATACGGAGAACGTGGAAGATTAAAAGTAAGAGTATCTCTGCCAGAATCAATGGTGGCAGATTTGTATGATTTTGCAAACCGTAAATTATTGCATACAAATCACCGTGGCGAAGAGCTCGGAATTGCCTATCAAGATGAAGACTTTGGGATGATGCAATTAAGGGGAGAAACCTTTGGGATAGAAGAAAATCAGCATTATGTAGAATGGACGATGTGCTATCCTGCCAGTTGTACAAAATCGGATTTATTAAATCAAATCACTATGCATCTGCCAGAAAAAGCGACATTAGAGGTCATTTCCCATTGGGCTCCAGTGTTATATGATAAAAGTTCTAAGTATGTCCAAGCGCTTCAGCAGGTATATACCGACGTTACAAAAAGCGATAGTATTCCTGTCACGACCACAGGGGGTACGTATGCAAAAATAATTCCAAATATTATTGCGTATGGGCCAAGCTTCCCAGGCCAAAGAGATATCGCGCATCTACCAAATGAATGGATAGGGATCAAAGACTTAGAAACAGATACGATTATTTACGGACTGGCACTCTTAGCGTTATCGAATATGAAAGAAGGTATGAAATGA
>CALIJD010000095.1 GCA_938017885.1 uncultured Granulicatella sp. | reverse complement strand
TTATATCATAAATTTCATCATTTCAGAACGAAAAAACTATGATATCACAAATTACATTATTGTTACAACAATATTTCTAAGTCATTTGTGAAAAAAATTTTCGGAAAAGATTTCGAATTTCTGGTATTATTTCAGTAGAACCACTTCATCAAAAATCATTAAAAACAAGTCGCAAACCCGTTACATACTATAAAAATCCTACAAAAATCTGAGCCCCTACTAATGTAATAATCCCTGAAATCACAATCGATAGACTACTCATTGCTCCTTCAATTTCACCAATTTGCATCGCTCTAGCAGTCCCAATCGCATGAGAAGAGGTTCCAATCGCAATCCCCTTAGCAACTGGGTGCGTAATATTAGCAATCTTACAAATCCCCTCGCAAAACATATTTCCTAGAACTCCAGTAATAATAATCACTGCAACCGTAATCGTTACATATCCGCCGGTCTCTTGAGATAGTCCCATTCCGATGGCTGTCGTAATCGATTTTGGAAGAAGCGTAACATACTCTTCATGTGTCAATTGAAAAATGTAAGAAAGTAGCCACACTGTACAAAGACTTGTTAGAACTCCTGATAAAACTCCGAAGAAAATTGCTTTCTTATGTTTCTTTAATAACTCTAACTGCTGATATAAAGGAATCGCTAAACAGACGGTTGCTGGTGTTAAGAAGTAACTTAAATTATCTGCACTTGCATAATAACTAGCGTAGTCAACACGGAATACATTTAAAACGATAATTACGAATACAATCGCCACCAACAATGGATTAAAAATAGGCCATTTATAGCGATCTCGAAGGAATACCCCAATTTCAAAACCTAGGATGCTAATCACAATTCCAATCGTTGCTGAATTAATGGCTAGTTGATTCATGGTCTTCCTCCCTTTCTAAAATAAATTGGGTTACTTTTCCAGATACAATCATGACTACGATTGTCGTAATCACAGTAATAATCGATACGGGTAAAATAATTCTTTGAAGTTGACCCCAAGACTCAACAATTCCAACAGCTGCGGGAATAAACATTAAAGCCATAATTTCAATTAAAAACGTCCCCGCTTGGTACACACGATCTAGTTTGATAAAACCTGTCATTAAGA
>CALIJD010000094.1 GCA_938017885.1 uncultured Granulicatella sp. | reverse complement strand
GAGCCGCTTCAAATCGTGTGTGGTGCTCCAAATATCGCAGCAGGCCAAAAGATTATCGTGGCGACTCACGGTGCACGCATTGCGGGCGGTCATAAAATCAAACGTGGAAAATTACGTGGCGTAGAATCTCAAGGGATGATTTGTTCCTTACAAGAAATCGGTGTGCCAAGTAACTTAGTACCAAAAGAATATGAAGACGGAATTTATGTGTTCACAGATGACAGCATTGAAGTAGGAAGTGACGCAGTTTGTGCCTTAGCGCTTGATTCAGCGATCGTGGAACTTGATATTACTGCGAACCGTTCTGACGCGTTAAGCATGCGCGGTTCTGTTCACGAAATCGGTGCGATTTACAACTTGAAGAACAATTTAGAACCAGACGCGTTTGAAAAAGGAACTTCTTCTGAAATTCCAGGCGTTGTCAAAGTTTCTGTAGAAAACGAAGCAGACGCTCCTGCATACCACGCATTCTTAATCGAAGGCGTTAAAGTGTCTCCAAGTCCACAATGGATGCAAAACCGTTTAATCGCAGCTGGAGTTCGTCCAATCAATAATCTGGTAGATGTAACAAACTACATTTTAATGGAATACGGTCAGCCGCTTCATGCATTTGACTACGATAAATTACCTGAAAAAGCGATCCATGTTCGTCGCGCAACTGAAGGCGAAACATTAGTGACTTTAGATGGGGAAGAACGTACATTAGAAAACGAAATCGTGATTACTTCAGGTGGCCAACCAGTCGCATTAGCTGGTGTAATGGGTGGATTAGACACTGAAATTTCAGACGAAACAACAACAGTGTTATTAGAAGCAGCCTTGTTCGATCCTAAAGCAGTTCGCCTAGCTTCACAAAAACATAACTTACGTAGCGAATCAAGTGCTCGTTTTGAAAAAGGCATTAACAAAGCCACCATCGTTCAAGCCGGAAAACGTGCTGCAGCATTGATTGCAAAGCTTGGTGGTGGAACAGTGAAAGAGGCCTTTGCTTCTGCACAAAGCTATGACTTAGAATTACCAGTTGTGAGCATCACTCTAGAACGCTTAAATCACGTTTTAGGAACAAGCTTAACACTAGATGAAGTGAAACAAGTATTTGCACAATTAGAATATCCAACAACGGTAGAAGGAACTCGTTTCGACGTGACGATTCCTGCATGGAGATTTGATATTTCAATCGAAGCAGACTTAGTAGAAGAAGTGGGACGTATTTACGGATACGATAAAATTCCTGCGACATTACCAACAACAGAAAGTACAGTGGGTGGTTTAACGGATAAACAACGCTTCATCCGTTACACTCGTCAGTTCATGCAAGGAGCTGGACTTTCACAAGCATACACTTACGCATTAACAACTCCAGAAAAATCAAAATGGTTTACGAAGAAAGATGCAACAAGTGTACGTTTAAGCTGGCCAATGAGTGAAGATCGTAGTGAATTACGTCAATCACTATTACCAAGTTTATTAGAAGCCGTTCAATACAATGTGGCTCGTTCACAAAACAACGTGAAATTATTCGAAGCAGGTCGTGTGTTCAAGTTAGGGACTGCAGGCAATGAAGATTTCATCGAGAACGAAGTCATTGCGGGTATTTTAACAGGAGACGTGACAAGTGCAAACTGGAACCATAAAGCAGAGAAAGTTGATTTCTATGTTGTAAAAGGGATTCTAGAAGCGTATTTCACACAACTTGACTGCTTGGACCGTGTACGCTTCGAGCCTTTAACAGACATCGAAGAATTACACCCAGGACAATCAGCACGCATTCTTTTAGACGGAGAAGTCATTGGTTTAATCGGGAAAGTTCATCCATCGGTTCAAAAAGCTTTAGGCTTACAAGACACATTCGTCTTCGAGTTAGATGTGGAACCATTACTTGCAGCTAACTTACAAGAAGCGGTGATTCAATCTGTTGCGAAATATCCAAGCATGACGCGCGATATCGCCATCTTAGCACCAACTTCATTAACACATGCTGAGTTAGTGGATGTGATCCGTGCAAATGCTGGTGAGTTCTTATCGAAAGTAACGTTATTCGATGTTTATAAAGGGGAACACGTGCCAGAAGGATTCCAATCATTAGCGTATTCATTATTGTTTGTGAACCGCAATGCGACGTTGGAGGAGGATGTTATTAAGTCCGCCATGACTCGCGTAGAAGAAGCATTAGTTGCTTTAGAAAACGTATCTATTCGATAAAATAAAGTAAGTACGAAGATTATTTTATGTAGTAGTATAAAAAACTTAGATTACCTTCGGTTATCTTCATAATAACGACAATAGCTGTACCGGG
>CALIJD010000093.1 GCA_938017885.1 uncultured Granulicatella sp. | reverse complement strand
GCTGCTGAAGATGGCGACGTCGAAACAGCTAGACGTCAAGAACAAGTGTGGGCTGAATTTATCCGTTTATTAGATGAATATATCTATATTTTCGGTGATAAAAGCTTTGATTGGGAAACCTTTATGATGTTACTTCATACTGGTTTTGAACAAACACACTATAATTTAGCACCTTCAACATTAGACGAATTGACGATTACAGGAATGGATTCTGTTCGTTATACACCAAAGAAAATTACTTTTGCAGTGGGACTAACGCAAGGTGTAATGCCTCGTAATATTGATGAAACGGGACTACTAACGGACGATGAACGTGAACTATTCTCAAATCATTTAGATAGTGGACGTTTCCTAGCTCCTACAACAGGACAATTACAATCTGTTGAACCATTCGTGTTCTATCAGTTACTCATGAGTGCAACAGAGCATCTTTATTTATCTTATGCCATTTCTAAAGATGGTAAGGAGCAACTTGTTTCAAATTTTATTCACCGATTGCAAAAACAGTTTGAAATTGAAGAAATCGATGGGTCGTTGAACCGACAAAACCGCTTAGAACAAGGTGATTTCGTCGTTCCATTTGAACTATTTACAACGCTTCTATTGAAGATGAGAGAAAACAAGTTTAAAGAAAAAGAAGAGATTGATTTCTTGTGGAAATTAATTCCGAATTTATTAAAGAATGATGTAGCATTTAGCGCAAACTATTATGCGTTACTAGCATCTGTCTTTAGATTGAATGTAGCAAGTAAATTGCCACTTTCTCTTGCGCAAGAGCTTTATGGAAATCAATTAAATTTATCAACGTCTCAAATTGAAACGTACTATAAAGATCCTTTTAGCCATTTCTTACAATACGGATTAAGATTGAAAGAACGCCAAGAATTTGAGCTTTCTCCAGCTAATACTGGGGAATACTTCCATGAATTCTTCGATCAGTTTATTAAAGAGTTAAATTCTCTCGGATTAACTTTAAGAGACTTAACGACAGAGCAGAAGATAACCATTGAGAAAGAAATCTTCAACAGAATGAAAGACAATCCGAAGTTTGCGATTTTAGCCTCCTCTAGACGTTTAAACTTCATCCAAGGATTGTTACACCAAACCTTAACACAAACAACTAACGCGCTTCAAAAACAAGCGTTAGCGCTAGAGACAAAACCATGGAAGACAGAAGTAGTATTTGGCACTTCAGGAAACTATCCTATTCATATTCCAATTAGAAAGGATCAATCCATTCATTTACGTGGGAAGATTGACCGTATCGACTTATTGCAGTCAGATAATGGAATCTATAACGGAATTATTGACTATAAATCTTCTGAACAAAGATTCGAGATTGCAAAACTGATTGCAGGAGTTCAAATTCAATTATTAACGTATCTAAAAGTTTCTGAAGAAATTATTCGTAGTGAAACAAGGTTGGTTCCAACACCTCTGGAAGCAAGTTATATCCATGTGCACAATCCAAAATTCAGTATTAAGGATGTTCCGACTGAAGATAAATTTATTCAAGAATGGACAAAAGCGTATAAACACCGTGGAGTAATCAATTCTGATGAGATTGCTAAACTGAATCCGGAATTAGTTGAAACAAGTAAATCAAATGTATTAAATGTTGCTCTGAAAAAAGATGGGAATATTAGTGCAACTTATAAAAATGG
>CALIJD010000092.1 GCA_938017885.1 uncultured Granulicatella sp. | reverse complement strand
CATTAGGTTCAATATGAATAAACTCTCCTTTAGACAAAGTGACTTTTGCATCATCAACATAAATATCAATTTTCCCTTCAAGAACATAGAAATTTTCTTCCATAATTTCATGATAATGCGCTGGAAAATCTTGTCCCGGATTAAATCTTACTACGGCAAAATTGGAACGTGGTCCTCTCATTAAGTACTTTGGCCCACTATCCCCAAAACGGTAATCTTTATCTTTTTCATTTAATACAAACATACAATCACTCCTTCATTATTCAGACCCTGGAGCAATCCACATATAATCTGTTAACCCCTTGTCTGAAATATTTAGCACCTCTTTATAAAGCACTTGCCAATCATTGAAAATCTCTAAATATTTTCGATGATTATCCATGTTCGGTTCGAAAACTTTGTCAATTTGAACATATTGGGTGGTTTCTTCTAAATTATCGTATACGCCACTACCAATCCCAGCTAGAAATGCCGCACCTAATGCTGTGGCCTCTTTTTCTTTTGGAGTAATCACTCGGATCCCTAAAATATCTGCGATCGTTTGTGACCATAACTCACTATATGCAGAGCCACCCGCGAAGAAAATTTCATCTGGTTTATTTCCAGTAATTTCTTCAACCATTTTCAAGTGACCTAATGTAATCAAACCCGCATTTTCCATAATGGACTTATAAAAGGTTGCTTTATTAAATTTTAAAGGGTCAATTGAAAAGTTTGTAAAAGTTGGGCTCGCGTGCTTCAGATTTCTAAAGTTCATCACATCTGCAAAAATCGAATGCATTCCATAACATCCAATTGGAATTTCTTTCGCTTTTTGATCCATGAGCGCATATACAGAAGTTCCTATTTGTTTAGCTAGTTCCACATCTAAGTCTAAAAATGCATCCCTAAACCATCTCATCACGAGACCTGAACTCCAAGCAATTGCTTCTTGTTGCCATACTGAAGGAACTGAATGGCAATTCACTCGAATTCTACCTCTGTCATCCACATAAGGCTTATCGGTATTAAATTCATATTGCCAAAAACTTCCACCAAAAAGGGCAGCTTGATTTGGTTTAATGGATCCAACCCCAATACAACCTAGTTGAGAGTCTCCACCACCACAAACTACGATTGTTGATTCTGAAAGGCCTGTTTGACAAGCAGCTTCTGTACTTACATTTCCTACTGGAACCCCACTTTCATAGACAGGTGGGAATATATCATCCTTTAATCCACATTTCTTCGCTACTTCCGGTAACCATTCGCGTTTAGCTAGGTCAAATAATCCGCTAGTAGAGGAATTACTTGGTTCTGAAACGATTTTTCCAGTTAATTTGAATACAATCCAATCGTTTATCATGTTCATATATTTAGCCTTTTGGTAAAGTTCAGGCTTGTTTTTTTGAACCCAAAGTAAACGTGGAACTGCACTCAATGCAAATGTTTCACCCGTTTCAAGATAGATTTCCATTTCTAATGTAGGATGTTCCCTCTTTAATGAAATCACTTCTTCTTTGGCTCTAGCATCGATGTTAGAAAAACCAATTAATTCCTTTTGATTTTCATCATAAAGAATGAATCCTTCTCTCATTGAGTCCGTGGAGATTCCTTTAATATCTTCAGGAGCAATATTATTTTTTTCTATTAAATTTCGAATACATCGCTGAATAATCTCCCAGTTTTTTTCAAAATCAAAACCTACACTTCCTGGGTATTCATCATATACAGGATGTTCCCATTCAATTTGCTCAATGGCCTTTTGCACACCGTCTTTTTGGAATAAAATAGCTCTAAAACTCCCTGTGCCTCCATCGAGCGCTAATAAGTATTCTCTTCTTTCTTCCATGTGCAGTCTCCTAATAGAAGCTCTGCTGTGTTTTCATCCGTAATTAATACATTAACAAAACCATGTGTAATGGCAGTATGAATAATTGGAAGTTTAGCGTCTCCTCCAGCTGCAACAATGATATAATCATAATTTTTAATTTTATCTAGCTTAGTACTAATGATTCTGTCTTCAATCTCATCATCAACGAGATTGCCATCCTCATCCATAAAGTGCATCAGCATATCTCCAACTGCACCTTTACTCTTTAAACTTTCAAACTTCTCAGGAGTGAGAAGACCTGATTTGAGTATAGTTGAATTCTTTTGCATTCCGCCTAAACTAGAGACGACTACATTGATTTTCTCCGTCATTTCGACAATATCGGATACTGATTTTTCTTTCAAAATTGCTTCCGTTAATTCTTTACTACCTACAACTAATGGAGCAGGAATTAAATAGTGTTTAATATCAATGATTCCATTTCCAATCTGTCTGATATAGGGCATTACTCCACCAGTCATGGAGATGACAGATAGATTTTTATCCGTCAATCCTGATAAATGTCTGAGGAAGGCTCCCATTGTTTCACCATAACCAACTCCAACGAATGCATCATCTTTAATTAAATCATTCAGATACATGGCCGTAGCTTGTCCTAAATCTTCCGCTAAATTCTCATTGCTACTCCATGGCACAACAAAGACATCTTTTAAATTGTATTTTTCTATTAACTGTTGTTCAATCTTGTTTTTATCCCGATAGACTGTCGAAAAGTGGAAACGAACAATTTTCTTTTGACGTGACTCTTCTAACATTTTGATGATTTTAATTCGACTGACAGAAAGACGATCTGCAATCTCTTTTTGAGTCAAACCATCAATATAATAGAGCCATGCAACCTTATAAAGTAATGAATCTTTATAACG
>CALIJD010000091.1 GCA_938017885.1 uncultured Granulicatella sp. | reverse complement strand
ATAAATTTTCGGATACGGCTAATTATGGGACAGCCAATTTAACTCATTATGGAGCCGATTCTTTTTTAGGACATCAAGAAATAATGGGTACTACTCCGAAAGTTCCGTTGATTCAACCGTTTAATGAAAAAATAGATGAAGTTGAAAAGAATCTTTTAATAAACGGCTATAAAGTTAGACGTGTTGGAGAACCAGGGTTACAAATTCTTGTTGTGAATGAAGTTGCAACCGTTGGAGACAATTTAGAGACAGATTACGGACAAGTTTACAATGTTTCAGCTTGCTTAGATTTAATTAGTTTTGAAGAGTTGAGTAAGATTGGACATGTTGTTAGAGATGTTGTTCAGGTATCGCGTGTTATCACTTTTGGAGGCGAACAAATTACGTTGGACAACCTTCTACGAGCTAGGAAAGTGAAGAATGACAAAATAGCGGGTGTAGATGCTCCAGAATCAGGAGTTTATAACCACGGATATCAAGTAGTTCACTTGGGATATGGAATTGATAAAAATGTTCAGATTCCAACGATTCTGGATAAGAAAGGAATTACAGTCTCTTTCTTAGGTAAAATTGCGGATATCATACAAACAACAAGCACAAGACTCTTCCCAGGTGTAGACTCTGAATATTTGTTTGACTGTTTAATGGAAGAAGTGAAGAGCATAGAAAATGGATTTATTGCATTAAATATTCAAGAAACGGATTTAGCTGGACATGCTGAAGATGTAGAGAGATATGCAGACAGGTTAGAAGTAAGCGATAAACGTATTGCTGAATTACTTCCGCAATTAAATAGAGATGATATTTTAATTGTGATGGCGGACCACGGAAATGACCCAACAATAGGTCATAGTAATCATACGAGAGAAAGAGTCCCTCTTCTAATATACAGTCCTGGTATTACGGGGAAATATGTTGGAGAGCGTGATACTATGGCTGATGTTGCAGCTACTGTTGGGGAATATTTTAATGTAGAAGCTCCTCAGCATGGGCATTCCTTCTTAAATAGAATTTTTGAAAAATAGGTTTTTACTATGGAAAAAATACAAAAATACGCTTATAGAACAATGCTTGCGATGAAGAATCCGTTAAAATCAGTAGATAGGGTATATCCCTTGGCTTTTGATGAGATTTCTAATCATGATGGGTATTATTTTGGAGTAAAGAATAGTCTATATCTAACGAATGAGATGGAAGAAAAATTGAATCAATGTTCGTACTATCTGCATACTCGAGATCAATCTAGTTTAGGTGGTCGTGCAATTGATATTAATCTAAAAAATCCAATAACTGGTTTACCTATGACAGGTTCTTCTAGTGGAACGGCAATCAATGTTTTCTTGGGAATAAATGATATAGGTATGGGCACAGATGGTGGAGGCTCGGTTCTAGCTCCTGCAATCTCGCTGAATTTATTTTCTTTAATTGATCCCGTGTTGTTTCGAGAAGAACGAAAGAGAGAAAAAGATAAAATATCAACAGATGGAATTTCATTTGTTCCATCTATAGGTTTAATATCTAAAAATCTAAAGCTGGTTCAAGAATTATATTTTAATTTAAGAGATTTAGAAAGTTCAAATCGAGAAGCAAAAATACTAGTTGATGACGCAAATATCTGTAATTTGCTGAAGGATGAGAACGTTGAAGTTAGCTCGTTTGAAGGGAAATATGATAATGAGCGTTTAGCGTTGATAGAAACTACAAAAAGATTATTGGAGAAATACGATATCATTGTGAGCAAAGAAGGGCCAGTAGATTTGCATGGGTTTGGAGATACTGTTTTTGGACATTTTGATGATAAAACTAAAAAAATTCAGATTGATGCCAATAAAGGATTCCTTCGAATAGCCAATATGACAAACTGTTTTGCTTTAACTGTTCCCAGTGGAGAATTGTCTACGGCGTATGTGATTTTGTGTGATACTAATAATGTTTCTGCGATAAAAAAATCTTTTATCATTGCAGAAAATTTATACAGAGAGAATGATGAACTGTCAGAAAGATACTTTTTGAATTATAAGAATTACTTTATAAATGGGTATAGTAACTAGAAGGGGTAGAAAAATCTATCCCTTTTTCTGTACTCGTCTATTGACAATCTACTGAAATGGGGCTATACTATATTCATAGTTTAGAATAATTCTAAATAAGAAAGAGGTAATGGATATGTCAAAAGAACAAACAAAACAAGTATTAAATCAATTAGTGGCTGACTTAAGCCAACAATCAGTAATCGTACACCAAGCTCACTGGTATATGCGCGGTGCAACTTTCATGACAATGCACCCATTAATGGATCAACATATGGAAATGTTAGACGCTCAATTAGATGAAGTATCAGAACGTTTAATCACATTAGGTGGCGCACCTTATTCAACATTACGTGAATTTGCTGAAAATACTAAGATTGCCGACGCTAAAGGAAACTACAGCGACAGCATGGAAGACCGCATCCGTCATTTATTAGTAGGATACCGTTACTTAATCGACCTTTATGCAAAAGGAATCGAAGTAGCTGGTGAAGAAGGCGATGATGTGACACAAGATATCTTCACAGGTGCAAAAGGCGCATTAGAAAAATTAGTTTGGATGCTTACAGCAACAATCAACGAAGCACCAGGATTAT
>CALIJD010000090.1 GCA_938017885.1 uncultured Granulicatella sp. | reverse complement strand
AATTGTACTTTCATAATATTCGATATCCATCACGACTAATCTCCCATACCCATTTTTAGTCACAAAAATAGGTCCTTGTTCTTCTTTGCATTGTCTTTCTACTTCAACTGTATTTTTTAAATCTCTCATCGGAATAATTTTCATATTCATTCCTCCTTTTATTTTGCGACTTAATTGTACCATAATTTAGTCACAATTTCATTCGCCCTCCTCTCATAATTTGATTACGTTATTTTTTCTCAATACGTTTTTTATAAAAAGAAAGACCTGGCATTTCTGCCAGGTCATATATTTTCTATTCAGAAGCTAGCCACTCTTTCGCCCACTCTAAGACCGGTAATTCGCGATTTGCAAGAAGAACTCCCCATGGCTTAGAAGCGCATTTTTTGTACTCAGAAACAGCCTCTTCATAAGTAATCTTTAATGTCGATAATTGAAATTCCTCTTGTTCTACTGGAGTCATCTCGGTTTCCCCAAAAGACTTAATCCGACAAAGATAGTAATGATTTAAATTGTGACGATAAATCTGATTATAGTAGTCACTGACTAGGCCAATTTTACAAAGGACATTGACCTTGACGCCTAGTTCTTCCTTTAGTTCGCGGTGGATGGCTTCTTCTGTGGATTCCCCTTCTTCTACGCCTCCACCAGCAGTCTCGATAAAAACGCCAGTCCCAAAGATATCATCGCGATGTACACGAACGAAGTAAAAATACCCATCTTCATCTACCACAATCGCTCGCACAATACTTCGATCATGCGTAATCGTCGTCTTCTCCCACTGCGTATCTTCTAATGTTAATGCTAATTCCTTCACTGCTAAACTCTCTTTCTACCGTTTTTCTCTACGTAAATATCATTAATAACACAAATAGTACGAGTAATCCAGCTCCTAAGATTAACTCAACTTGCCCAACTCGAATCGTTTCTGTATCCTTTTGGCTCCCCGTCTTCTTCCGTGCTTTGAAATTATTGATGAGTCCATACTGCTTTTTGAACACAATGAGATATCCAAAAACAGCAAAGGTTATCCCGAGAACAAATAGGATAGTTTTTACCGTGTGCATAAGTCTCACCTCATTATTAATCGTAATTCTATTATACCATCTATTGAAATAAGCTGTTATCTTATGTCATCTCTAATGTTTAGGGCTCACTTTTATCAAAGCCGACAAACTAATGACTGAACTTTTAAAAAATCTTAAAAAATGGTACACTAATCCTATAAATTCATAATTTAGGAGTGTAACGATGAAAAACAAAATTTTATTAAGCTCTGTTACTGTTCTTTCTGCACTTGTGTTTGCAGCATGCGGTAACTCTACTAAAGAAACAAAAGAAACGACTACTGTTCAAACAACGGAAGCTGTTAAAGAAACAACTGCGCAAGCAACCACTCAAGCGCCGACAACAACTGGAGCTTCTTCAGAAGAAAAAGAAATCTCACTCAATGACACTCAACGTGTTGGACGAGACGATACTGGATACGTTAATGTTCCTAAAGATTGGGTCAACTTTAAAGATGTGAATGGTGGTCCACAATTCCAGTACTCCGCTTTAGATGGGTACAATATTGTTACATTAAATGGATTCACTCAAGATCAAGCAAAACCTGGTGAAGGAGAAACTTGGGGAGCAGAAATGATTGCCCATCGTCTAGCGGCTAGCTGGAGTGGTCAGCAAAATGTTGATAAAATCCAAGGTTCTAAAACAAAAGTATCGGGAATGGATGCTTACCTCTTACAACTCTTAATGAAAGATGGAAAATACTACTTTACTTGGATTTTTGAAAAAGGGGATAAAGTCTATACCGCCTCTTTTGAAGGTGATAAAAAGACGATTATAACCATGATTGCGCTTATCGAACAAACTTGGGGTCTAGATCCTAAGAAACCTGGAAAATAATCACTAACAACCTAAAAGAGGCTAATCCATGCGATTAGTCTCTTTTGTTATCCCCTATCTTTCCTCATCCTTTGTAAAATGCTTTTTATTTAAATTCAATCCGTACCGTGATATAATACAAATATAATAAATTTGTTTAGGAGAACAATTATCTTGAAAAATAAAATTTTATTAAGTTCCGTAACGCTTCTATCTGCGTTAATGGTAGCGGCTTGCGGGAACGGCGATAAGAAATCAACGGAGACAACAGCAGCACCAACAACCCAAGCAAACACAACTGCAACTGTAACGACTACAACAACTGCTGGGACTTCATCTGACGTAAAAGAAATCTCACTTGCAGACACTCAAAGAATCGGGAATGCTGATACTGGTTATCTCAATATCCCTAAAGACTGGATCAAGAATAGCGAAACTAAAGTACAATATGTTTCACCAGATCAGTATAATGCTGTGGTGCTATACAATTTTACTAAAGATAAAGTAGAACTTGGAAGCGGTGAAACATTTGGTGCAGAGTTAATGGCTAATCGTACATACGCTAAGCTTAAAAACTCAAAAGAGGTCGACCAAATAAAAGGTGTAAAAGCCAAATTTGCTGGCGAGGAGGCTTTCTTACTGAAAGTTCTATTTACAGATGGTAAATACTACCTCTGTTGGTTTTTCCAAAAAGGTGAGAAGATATACGCCATCGAAGCTGAAGGCTCTGAGGATATGCTTAATGCTTTAAGACCTGTTTTCGAACAAACATGGAGCTTAGAGGCAAAAACTCCTGGACAATAATCAAAAATCTGAACTAAATGAAGGAGATCAATTATTATGAAAAACAAAATTTTATTAGGTTCTGTAACGCTTCTATCCGCATTAATGGTAGCGGCTTGCGGGAACAGCGAAAAGAAATCAATGGATACTGCTTCTGCACCAACTACTGAAGTCGCTAAAGAAACTACGGTTACACCTACTACAACTGCTCCAACAACAACTGCTGGCGCTTCTTCTACTACTAAAGAAGTTTCACTTTCGGATACTCAACGCGTTGGCCGTGAAGCATCTGGTTATGTCAATGTTCCTAAAGATTGGGTCGCATACCAAGATAAAAATACTGGTTCTCAATTCCAGTTTTCTTCACCAGATAAATACAATGTGCTATCAATGAACGCGTACACTAAAGATACTGTCAAACTTGGTGACGGAGAGACTTTTGGCGCAGAGTTAATTGCGAATCGTTTGTATACCAACTGGCAAAATGACAAACAACAGACTAGTCTACAAGGCTCAAGAGCTAAATTTGCTGGAGAGCAAGCTTACTTAATGAAAGTAAAATTTTCAGATGGAAAATACATGTATGAGTGGGTCGTTCAAAAAGGTGATAAAGTGTACGCTATCGCAATAGAAGGTACAGCGGATACGATAAATAATTTAAGACCAATTTTAGAACAATCATTTGGCTTAGATCCAAAAACTCCTGGGAAATAATCACGACTTGCATACTAAAAGAGACTGATTCGCGTAATCAGTCTCTTTCTTTATTGTTATGCTCTTGTAGTCCACTCTTCGCGTAAAATTCCATACTTTACGCTGTCATAATACTGTCCTTGATAGTAACGGACTTTACGGATTTGACCTTCTTTTAGGAATCCTAATTTTTCAGCAACGGCCATCATCGCACTGTTCCCACTCCAAGTCGTCATTCCAATATGTTCGAGCGCATCGATTTCTTGGAAAATAGCATCCACCCACTTCGTCAGCGCGTTTGTTGCAATCCCCTCGCCCCACAACTGGTCGTCATAAATCACAATCCCGATTTCTAGCCAACGTGTAGCTTCATCCACCCATGATTTTGAAACCATCCCCACAGGCAAACCTCCAGCGACAATACATCGGCAATCTTCGCTCATTAAAAAGGCTGCAACAGGGCTTTCTTCGAAGCTTTTGGCATCGTCAAATTTACGATAATCATTAAAATAAGGCGCATTCCACTTCGTCCACTCTGGTTGATCTGTTGAAAAACCAAGCTTCCAAATCTCTTGCAGGAAGCTTTTGTTAAAAGGCTCAAGTTGAACTTCGGTTGTTTTCTTTAAGCTTGCCAATGATTCATGCCACCTTCAACATTCGTCACGTCAAAGCCTTTTTCTTCCAAAAATTGACAAGCCCTTGCTGAACGCATGCCCCCTTGGCAGATGACGTAGTATTTTTGCTCTGGATTTAATGTTGCATACTCTTGTTCCAACGTACTTAGAGGATAGTTCATTGCAGTTGGAATGTGTCCGTCTTGAAATTCTCCCTTTTCTCGTACATCTAACACCGTGATTTCACTTGTTTGGTATAATTCTTTAAACTCTTTTGCTGCGATTTTTTTCATGTTTTTCCTTCACCTTTCTAACATTAAAAATATTTTTAATCCTTCTCTACCCTTCTAAACTCACAGTCCAGAAGGTGGTCGTTTACCATCCCTACCGATTGCATAAATGCATAAATAATAGTAGAGCCAATAAACTTAAAACCTCTTTTCTTCAAATCTTTACTAATCTTGTCCGAAAGCTCCGTATTTGCTGGGACTTCTGTGATGGATTTCCAAGAATTAATGATTGGGGTATGATTGACAAATCCCCATAAATAGTCGCTAAACGACCCAAACTCTTCACATATCTTAAAGTAAGCTTTGGCGTTATTCGCAACAGATTTTACTTTCAATCGATTTCGGATGATTTCTTTATTTTGAAGGAGCTCTGCCTCCTTTTCTTCATCATAATTCACCACGATGTCAGGATCAAAGTTATCAAAGGCTTTACACAGTCCTTCCATTTTTTGCAGGATTGTAGACCAACTGAGCCCCGCCTGCATCCCTTCTAAACAAAGCATCTTAAATAATTCCTTATCATCAAAGATAGGGACTCCCCACTTTTCATCGTGGTATTTTTGTTCAAGTAGACTATGGTTAGCCCAATCACATCTTTTTGTTTCCATATTTACTCCTTTTCCATAAGAGTTTTGCTCCTCAGGTATGGATTCATCGATACAGTAGCGATAGCATCATTATTCATCTCATACCTAATTTTGTTAGAATTCACCTCATTATGGCATTTCTATTCCCATTTGTCAGTAAATACATCTTGGGGACTGTTTTAGAAAAATGAAAGCAGACTCCCCTTCCACATTCGAGTCTGCTTCATTACTCTCACTTCTGTAATTTTATTATTCATAGATAAAACGAATCACTTGGTCGTCCACATCCACTTGAGCTTCAATCCCAAAAGGAATAATACAACGAGGTGTCGCATGTCCAACATTGATATTGTAAACAATGGGTAGTTGCTTCTCCCCTAATTCTTCCAGGAGAATCTCTTTATACTCTTCATAATAGGTTTCATTTTGTGGTTTCCCAACAAGCACACCCGACACCACATCAAAAAGTCCGTAGCGTTCCAGCGTTTGAATCATCTTTTGGAAGCATTCAGGAGTCGGTTGTTCTTCACTCGTCTCTAGCAGAAGAATTTTCCCTTTCCATTCTTCTAAAGTAGGAAATAATTGATACTGGTGTACGAGGCGAACCGTATCCTCATATCTTGAATTTTCAAGACATTCCGACATGGATTCCAAGCATCCTCCTAGAATTTGTCCTGTAAACTGAGCAACCCCTGAAAGCAACTCAAACCCTTGATTTGGAAAACTTGGCATCGAAACTCCTAACCCTTTTTCACTAAAGTCTTCTCTTTCTTGAACCCAGATGTTGCTTGGTCGGATTTCGGTAATTCTTCCTGTTGTCAGTAACTCTTCAAAATACGATTTTGTATACGAAAGCATTTCCTTCGAAAGTTCACACACATCTGGCAAAAACGCTTGCCCATAGAAACTGCGAACGCCCACCTTATGCAACATCAAATGATTGATGGTCGTATCTGAGAACCCTAAAAAAATCTTTTGCTTAGCGACTTTTTTAAGCGCGTCCTGTTCAAATAAATAAGGGAGTAAGCGATACGTATCATCTCCGCCAATGGCACATAAAATCAACTCTATCGAATCATCTTGAAAAGCGGTTAGTAAGTCTTTTGCTCTACATTCTGGATGTTGCTTTATAAACTCAAGCCCTTTTAATGCATGAGGTAAAAACACAACTTCTACCCCATATTCTTCTAAACGTTTTTTCCCAAGATTGAGTTCATGTTGAATGAAACTCTCTCCTAAAATGCCGCTAGACAAACTGACGATACCAATCTTCTTTACTTTCATCGAACTCTCCTCTATTTCCTATTTTCTGTGTTCTTCCACTTCTTTCCCTAAATATTTAATATAGATTTGACACGGATTCCATTCATCCCACAAAGTCGGGAAGCATTCTAACTCCTTATACCCCATCGCCTTATAAAAAAGATTCGTGCGATCATACTGTTCGTAATGCCCCATTTTCACAGTCTTCACTTGGGAATAAGTGTACCCTAAACTCCTTGCTAGTTGCTCATACGCCTCATTTAATTTTTGGCCGATTCCTTTGCGGTGAAATTCCTTTTTGACTCCCATCACAAAAATATCTGCACAATCCTCACTTGTTGCATTCAACACAACATATCCTGCGAGTTTATCCTCTACAAAACAAGCGAGAAACGGTTTGTCCATCGCATCATCGACATATTCCTGCGTGCTTTCTGGCATTCCAAACCATTCTGGAAGATCATATAAAACTTCTTTTGAAATCGATTCTTTTTCCTCTTTATCTATAATTTCTCTAATAATCATGTTCATCTTTAGTGTCCTACTTTCTTTAAAAAGTCTCGCGCTAATGCGATTTGTCGTTCTCTTTCCCATTGATATAACTATTTTGTTCCCACTCATTCCAAGAATATTCTTCCGGCTTCATTGATTTCGCCTCAATTTCCTTTAAACTATACTGTCATTATACCAAATAACAGAGGAATGTTATATTCCAATTCAACTATTTTTCCAGTACATCAAAAACACCTGTAGCACTTTAAAACTGCTACAGGTGTTATCGTTACTTTATGGATTTAGAGGAATGCCTGCTAAACCTCCAACACTGGGCAATCCCCTCCAGCCATCATTTCTTTTTCTTTGGTTTCGGAGTAGGCAGTTCATCATAAATGCCGCCTACAACCTTTTCCCGGTAATACAAAATATATTCCCCCATCATTGCTCGATAGCGGATATCCTCTAATCCTGATAATTGTTCTAAAATATAGGCTAAATATTCCTTGCTAGAAGCCATCCTTTTACCTTCCTCCGTTACTTCCTAATTGCTTACCAAGATGAATACATCCTTTTTACTTCATCTCTACCCATTTGTTGTTATCCATAATGAATGGTTTCGCTAACCCTTCTCCGGTATAATCTTGGTATTTCGTTGAAAGGTACTTGTAAACATCTTCTTTGGAAGCAAATTTAATCGCTTGATACGGCTCCTCAAACGTTAACTTCTCAACGAAAAGGAAACCGTCACTCGTTGGCACTAATACACCGACATGCCCAATGAAGAGGGACTCGCCATCCAGATTGTCATGAATCACTACAGAAAGCATTCGAGCGTTCTCATTAAACTTGAA
>CALIJD010000089.1 GCA_938017885.1 uncultured Granulicatella sp. | reverse complement strand
TCAACTTAGAAAATGGTGAGGATGCTTGGTTCGCTAAAATGGTGAAAAACGCTAAAAAAGAAGCCAACAAAGATTACTTTGCGGTAAGTGATGGCGTTCAAGTAATTTACTTAGAAGGAGAAAACGAAGCAGGGAAAGAAGATCCACACGCTTGGTTAAACATCGAAAACGGAATTATTTATGCTAAAAATATTGCGAAACAATTGATTGCTAAAGATCCAAAGAACAAAGAAGCATACGAAAAGAACTTAGCTACTTATGTTGAAAAACTAGAAGCTTTGGATAAAGACGCAAAAGCACGTATTGCAAAAATTCCTGAAGAAAAACGTTTAATCGTAACTAGTGAAGGTTGCTTCAAGTACTTCTCTAAAGCGTACGATATTCCATCAGCTTACATTTGGGAAATCAACACAGAAGAAGAAGGAACTCCAGAACAAATCACAAAATTGGTTCGTCAATTACGTGAATCAAAAGTTCCATCATTATTCGTTGAAAGTAGTGTAGATGATCGTCCAATGAAAACTGTATCTCAAGAAACAGGTAAACCAATTCACTCTACAATCTTTACGGACTCAATTGCTGAAGAAGGAAAAGATGGAGACAGCTACTACAGCATGATGAAATGGAACCTAGATAAAATCATTGAAGGTTTAAGCAAATAAGAAAATCGTTCTTATTGAAAATATAAATTAACTATAAAAGAAGCCTTATCTGCGAATGATGCGGATAAGGCTTTTTTAGGTTGAAAAAAAGTAAATAAAATGCTAACATTATCACAAAGTGTTAGCAAAATGTTTGCGTTTCGAGAGGGGTGAAAGAATGAATCCAAAACAAAAAGAAATTATGGAGTATTTAAAAAGGAATAATGGCATCCTATCTTATCGTAAAGTAAAAGAAGCCGGTTTAAGCTACCGAGCCTATCGGAAAATGATTGAGCAACAGATATTAGAACCGCTCGGAAATGGTTTGTATGGGTTGGCAGATTGTTATATGGATGAATGGTATTTAATACAATTAAGAAATACAAAAGGCATATATGCACTTGATACGGCATTGTGGTTACATGGATTGTCTCTAACAGTGCCATTTGAAAAAACGATGATGTTTCCGTACGGGGTGAACACTACGGTTATTAAACAATCACAAGAAGTGAAACCTGTTGTGACACGAACAAATTTTGATGTGGGCATTGTAGAAATCGAACGTCAAAAAGGACAACGAATTCGTATATATGAAATAGAGAGGACTCTAGTAGAGTGTTTACGTCCAGTATATAAAATGGATGTCCAATTGATTGCACAAGCGTTCAAACTATACTTCCAAAAGTACCCGGTAAACTATCAAAAATTGATATATTACGCAAAGCTCTTCAAAGTCACCGATAAAATTTATTCATATATTGAGGTGTTATCGTGAAGTTCAAAAATGCTACTCATAATTGATTAGTATATGATGCGTTCGTTTCACTCGAATTATTTTCAGAAAATAATCCTTGCAATGAATCTTATGAGGTGTTAAAATACAAAACGTAAGAATTACGATTTAAGAAAAGGGGACAGAAACTATCATGAAAAAAACGACCTTTATTGGATTTTTGATGTTGTTTTTATTTGTTGTGGCCGGATGTGCTACGAACAACTCAAACACTTCAAGTACTCAAACTAAACAAGGAAAACTAAAAATTTCAACAACGTTTTATCCAATCTATGACTTTACAAAAAATATTATTGGGGATGAAGCAGACGTATCTCTAGTGATTGGAGCAGGAGTGGAACCTCATGATTACGAGCCTTCTGCCAAAGAAATTGCGAAAATGAGTGAAGCGGATGCCCTAGTTTATGACAGTGAATATATGGAAACATGGATTCCAACCGTATTAAAAACACTTTCTGATAGTAAAGTAAAACCAATTAGTGCAACAAAGGATATGGTATTACTACCAGGTGGAGAGGAAGAAGAACATGATCATGACCATTCGGAAGAAGGCCATAGTCATGAATATGATCCGCATGTGTGGTTATCTCCAGAACGCGCGATTAAAATGGTTCAAAACATTACAAAACAATTAGTCGAAGCTTTCCCAGATCGTAAAGAAGTATTTGAGAAGAATGCCAATGCGTATATTGAAAAATTAACAGCATTGCATAATGACTACACAAATGCATTTAAAGATGCGAAACAAAAGAATTTCGTGACACAACATACGGCGTTCCGTTATTTAGCATTAGATTACAATCTAAACCAAGTCGGAATTACAGGAATTTCACCTGAGGCTGAACCAAGTGCTTCACGCCTTGCAGAATTAACAAAATATGTAAAAGAAAATGACATTAAAGTAATTTACTTCGAAGAGAATGCGTCTGAGAAAATTGCGAAAACTTTAGCCGATGAAACAGGTGTCGAGCTTGCGGTCTTAAATCCAATTGAGTCTCTTACGAAAGAGCAAATGGATAAAGGCGAAGACTATATTTCAGTAATGCGCGAAAATCTTACAGCATTGAAGAAAACAACAGATCAACCAGGAAAAGACATCCAACCTGAAAAAACAACAGATAACAAGACGGTTCATAATGGATACTTTGAAGATAGTGCCGTGAAAGATCGTACTTTATCGGATTATGCAGGCGAATGGCAATCGGTATATCCTTATTTAGTCGATGGGACTTTAGATCAAGTCTTTGATTATAAAGCAAAATTGAAAAAGACAATGACGAAAGAGGAATTCAAAGACTACTATACTAAGGGATATAAATCAGATATCACGAATATCAATATCACTGATAAAACAATGGAATTCAAAAAAGAAGACGGAACAACGGTCAAAGCTGAATATAAATATGTTGGCTATAAAATTCTTACTTATAAAAAAGGAAATCGTGGTGTTCGTTTCTTATTTGAAGCAGTAACACCAGTAGAAGGTGCACCAAAATATGTTCAGTTTAGTGACCATAACATCGCTCCAGTAAAAGCAGAACACTTCCACATCTTCATGGGAAATGAAAGCCAAGAAAAACTTTTAGAAGAAATGGATAACTGGCCAACATACTACCCAACAAAACTAAGCGGATTAGAAATCGCACAAGAAATGGTAGCTCATTAAAAACAGGATGTGAGAAAAGGCGATTAGAAACGAATCACTGGAGACAAACAACGCAAAGGACTCGGAACGAGTCGTGCAAAATCCTTCACAGTGTGAAGGATTTGGGTGTGGGCATTGCAATGAATGTTGAAATGTAATTATATAAGACATTACGATATTATGTTCTAGCAGAATAATCTCGTAATTTCGAGAGCATCTTGTTCAACTACAGGATTCACGGGTGAGTGGTCGCACCCAACTTAACTTCATCAAAACCAAAAGGGATTCGCTTGGCGAATCCCTTTTAGTTTATACAGAATCTCTACTATTTTTTGGTTTAATGATTTAGTATAGATTGAACCCAAAAATCAAAATTAACTTTTAAGTTAATTT
>CALIJD010000088.1 GCA_938017885.1 uncultured Granulicatella sp. | reverse complement strand
TAGAATCCGCATGATTCTTCAGAGCGAAGAATTAAAAATCTATTCGTATATTTTATAAGATGAGCTATCTTTCTTAGGCCGCCATAAATCAAAATGCGGATAAAAAAGACGAGTCTTGCGAAAAATTAGTTATCGCTAAATTTG
This sequence comes from uncultured Granulicatella sp., assembly GCA_938017885.1. Taxonomy (GTDB): domain Bacteria; phylum Bacillota; class Bacilli; order Lactobacillales; family Aerococcaceae; genus Granulicatella. Next base: position 6,212 of record CALIJD010000088.1, on the reverse strand, counting down.
GAGTGTCCGCTGGAGTTTCTGAAACCGAAATAGGGGATTGGATGTTTGACAAATTTAGGTTGCAAAGTTAAGATAAATGTATTGGTAGATCTCTCCGTATGTGGAGGGACTTTTTTTATGCGTATATATAACTGATTGAAAAGGAGAGTTTGAATGGTAGTTGAAGAAAAACAAAATCCGTTGGGATATGAAAAAATTAGTACATTGGTTCGGAAAATGGCGATTCCTGCAATTGTCGCGAATGTTGTAAACGCCCTCTATAATATCGTTGACCAAATTTTTATTGGGCAAGGAGTAGGGTATTTAGGGAATGCGGCTACAAATATTGCTTTTCCAATTACGACAATCTGTATGGCGATTGGATTAATGGTAGGAATTGGTGCAGCTTCGAACTTTAACTTGGCGCTAGGACGAAAGGAAGATAAACATGCGCGTGAAGTGGCAGGAACGGCAGTTGTGTTACTTTTAACAGCTGGATTAATGATTATGAGCATTGTACTCTTGTTCTTGCAACCTTTACTGAATTTATTTGGTGCAACCGATCAAATTTTAGGGTATGCCAGTGAATATGCTGGCATTACAGCGCTCGGGATTCCATTCTTTATGTTTTCAATTGGTTTTAATCCACTCGTTCGTGCAGATGGTAGAGCCACTTATTCGATGATGGCGATTATTATAGGAGCTTTGCTAAATACAGTGTTAGATCCGTTATTTATCTTTGGATTTAATATGGGGATTGCTGGAGCCGCTTGGGCAACGGTAACCAGTCAAATTGTTTCGGCGCTCGTGTTGGTGGCGTACATTCCACGGTTTAGATCGGTTCATTTTGAGAAGGGTGATTTTAAATTATCCTTTGAAGATGTAAAAGTCATTGCGTCTCTTGGGTTAACCTCGTTCATCTTCCAAATTTCTGCGACTATTGTCCAAATCACATCGAACAACTTACTTCGTACGTACGGTGCACAATCAGTTTACGGTAGTGATATTCCGATTGCAGTCGGCGGTGTTGTAAGTAAAATCTTCGTTATTTTCATTGCTGTTGTGATCGGGTTAAATCAAGGAGCACAACCTATTTTAGGATTTAACTACGGTGCAAAGAAATATTCACGTGTCCATGAAACAATGAACTTGCTATTAAAAGTGACTTTGATTTTATCGACCATACTATGGATACTATTCGAAGTTTTCCCACTCCAACTCATTCAAATGTTTGGTAGCGGGGACGCTCTCTATTATGAATTTGGCGTTCGATATGCGCGTGCTTACTTATTCTTCACTTTCATTAATGGGATAACCATTATTGTGACAACATTTTTCCCAGCGATTGGAAAAGCGAAATTAGGAGCGATTTTATCTCTTACACGTCAATTATTTGTTCTCCTTCCAGTGATGCTACTTCTTTCAACATTGTTCGGAGTCGATGGACTTATTTTCTCAGGACCTGTTTCAGATTTTATTTCATTCATAATTTGTATCACAGTTTATCTCAACCAAATGCGCAAAATTCCAAAGGCGGACGAACTTTTGGTATAATGGTGAAAGGTAACGGAAGGGGTATGATGTATGGAATGGTCTAAATTATTATCAACAAAACGTATTTCTGGGAAAAAAGCAACTCATCGCAATGAATTTGATGATGATTACAAGCGCATTGTAACGAGTCCGGCTTTTAGACGCTTGCAAGATAAAACGCAGGTTTTCCCACTGGAAAGGCTTGATTTTATCCACACGAGACTGACGCACTCATTAGAAGTTGCAATGGTGGCTAGATCTCTTGCTAAAGAAATTGTGATTCTATTACAGGAAGAAGTAAAAAAACAGCCAGATAGCAGTTGTCAAGAAATGATCGATAGACAAGAAGATGTCTTGAAGATTGTTGAATGTGCGAGTTTAGTTCATGATTTAGGCAATCCTCCGTATGGACATTTTGGAGAAGATATTATCCGCCAATGGTTTAAGAAAAATCTTCCAAATATCTTGAGAGAACGAAGCGACGTTGCGGATGAGTTTTTATCAAGTCCGTATGTAAATGATTTTTACCGGTTTGAAGGGAATGCTCAATCCCTACGCATTGTTTCGAAACTTCATGATTTCAAAGGGAAATTTGAAGGGTTGGATTTAACAGTGGCTACTTTAAATACGATTTTAAAATATACTTACCCCTCTTCTCATAAAAAAACAAAGGAATTAACTTCTAAGAAAGTTGGGTATTTCTATTCAGAAGAAGAAGCGTTTAAAACAGTAACAGAAATTACGGGGACGGGCACTAATCGACATCCACTGACCTATATTTTGGAAGCAGCGGACGATATTGCTTATTTAGTAGCAGATATGGAAGATGCCATTGGAAAAGGCGTGATATCTTTTAGAGATGTGCGAGAGTTCTTGCTAGAGAATTTAAGTAATGATGCATATCAATCGCCTCACTCAGTACATACTCGTGAATTATTGACAACTATTGACGAAGAAGTCTTTAGTGTGAATCGCTTCTTTGTGGATTTGCGCGATAAATTAATCGATGGAGCCCGTCATAATTTTGTGAATCATTATGATGAAATTATGGCAGGAATGTTTAACCAAGATTTGTTTAAGAATTCTTGGGCTGAAGATTTATATGTCACTCTTCGAAAACTATCTGAGGAAAGAATTTATGACAATAAAGGGATCCTTCGTTTAGAAATTGCAGGCTATACGACGCTAACCTATTTATTAGATAGTTTTGTGCCTTCTTTAGTAGCATATGACACGAATCGTCAATTAGATTATGTAGAATTGAAGAAGATTGGTATCATTTCTGAAAGTCAGAAACGCTCGTATCATTATTTTGCCAAGGGGAAGAGCGAAGTGGAAAAATTATACTTACGCCTTCTTTTAGCAACAGACTTTATCTCAGGAATGACAGACAGTTATTCACATCGCCTCTATTTAGACATGGTTGGAATCTAATACAACAAAAAAAGAGTACCGCTAATGCAATGATTTCATTAGCGGTTTTTGAGTGCTTTCATTAATTAAAAGAGGGTCGTTTTTTCTCCACTGGAATACTAATTTCAACAAAGTTATCTGCATGTATAATATCTAGGCCATCAGGTTCCATATGGAACAAACGATGAACGACAAATTCAATTTCAACATCTTTGATTCGTCTTTTTTTATTTAAGATGACAATATCACGGTGAGTGGCAGCGTCAGCATAGAAAACAGTTGTTTGGCCAAGAGAGTATACTTTGATATAGAAAGCATCCGTGTTAGCTAACTGTTCATTGACAAGTTGAGAGTGGGAATTAGTAATATCGATAAGTTTCATTTCAGACACAGCCTCCTTTATTTATGTCGAATATTAATATTATTATACAGCGTTTTTAATATTATTTCATCTCTCTTTTTTTGAAAAATTAATTTTTTTGAAAAAGGATGAATAGCTTGCTCTCAGTAAGATGAAAGTGCTTTTAAAAAATATATTGAAATAGTTGTTAAAATCGAAAAAAAATGGTAACCTTATTAAATGAAAGGGTTGTATTTTTGAGGACTACATGCTCTCGAATGTACATTTCTTAAAACAAAATTTACTTTCAAAGGAGACTTTCAATATGGAAAAGAAAGAATATCATGTAATCGCAGAAACAGGGATCCACGCTCGCCCAGCAACTTTATTAGTTCAAACAGCAAGCAAATATAGTTCAGATATCCAATTAGAATACAAAGGAAAATCTGTTAACTTAAAATCAATCATGGGCGTTATGTCATTAGGTGTTGGCCAAGGTGCTGACGTAGTGATCACTGCTGAAGGTGCTGACGAAGCAGAAGCATTAGCAGGAATCGACGAAACAATGAAAAAAGAAGGATTAGCTGAATAATATGAAACCAACATTACAAGGGATTGCTGCTAGTGATGGCATCGCAATTGCCAAAGTATATACTTTGACTGAACCTGATTTAACAGTCACAAAAGTAACTGTTGAAGATTCAGAAAAAGAAGTTTCACGCTTGGATGATGCATTAGCAGCGTCAATAAAAGATGTCGAATTAATCAAGGAAACAGCTTTAAAAAACATAGGTGAAGAAGAAGCACAAGTATTCGATGCTCACTTAATGGTTTTAAGCGATCCAGAATTAATTGGACAAGTAAAAGATAGCATTACATCTAACAAAGTGAATGCGGAATCTGCATTAAAAGAAGTAACAGATATGTTTATTTCTATTTTTGCAGGAATGGAAGATAACCCTTATATGCAAGAACGTGCTGCGGACATTCGTGACGTATCTAAACGTGTCTTAGCTCACCTTTTAGGCGTTAAAGTTCCTAGTCCAGCAACTATCAAAGATGAAGTGATTATCGTTGCTGCCGATTTAACACCGAGTGATACAGCTCAATTAAATCGCCAATACGTTAAAGCTTTCGTTACTGATATTGGTGGACGTACTTCTCACTCAGCGATTATGGCGCGTTCTTTAGAAATTCCAGCAATCGTTGGTACTAAAGAAGTGACTTCAATTGCTAAAGACGGAGATATCATTATCGTGGATGGTTTATCAGGGGATGTATTCCTTAACCCATCTGAAGAAGTGATTACTGAATACCGCGCTAAAGCAGAAGCATTTGCAGCTCAACAAGCTGAATGGGAAAAATTAAAAGACTCAAAAACTTACACTAAAGATGGCCATCAAGTTGAATTGGCTGCAAACATTGGTACACCAAAAGATTTAGAAGGTGTTGTAAACAATGGTGCAGAAGGTGTTGGTTTATACCGTACAGAATTCTTATACATGGATTCTCACGAAATGCCAACAGAAGAAGATCAATTTGAAGCTTACAAAGCTGTTTTAGAAGGAATGAATGGAAAACCTGTTGTCGTTCGTACAATGGATATCGGTGGGGATAAAGAGTTACCATACTTACCATTACCACACGAAATGAACCCATTCTTAGGATATCGTGCAATTCGTATTTCATTAAACGAACCTGAAATGTTCCGTACACAATTACGTGCGTTATTACGTGCTTCTGTATACGGTAAATTACGTATCATGTTCCCAATGATTGCGACATTAAATGATTTCCGTGGCGCTAAAGCATTATTAGAAGAAGAAAAAGCTAAATTAATTGCAGAAGGTGTTGCAGTCAGCGACGATATCCAAGTAGGTATCATGATTGAAATTCCTGCAGCAGCAGTTTTAGCTCACCAATTCGCGAAAGAAGTGGACTTCTTCAGTATCGGAACAAACGACTTGATCCAATACACAATGGCTGCTGACCGTATGAACGAACGCGTTTCATACTTATACCAACCATATAACCCATCAATCTTAACGTTAATCAAACACGTAATTGATTCAGCACACAAAGAAGGCAAATGGGCTGGAATGTGTGGGGAAATGGCTGGGGATCAAACAGCTGTACCTCTATTAGTAGGTCTTGGATTAGACGAGTTCTCAATGTCTGCATCAAGTGTTCTAAAAACACGTAGCTTAATTTCTAAATTAACATTAAGCGATATGCAAGCATTAGCAGCTAAAGCAATTAACGAATGTGCAACTGTAGAAGAAGTTGAAGCATTAGTTGAAGAAGCTGTATCTAAAATCTAAACAATAGATAGCCTGAACACCTGAGGGAAACCTCAGGTGTTTTTTTATTGAACTTAGTCTATAAAAGGTAATAAATCTATTAAAAGTCTTTTAAGAGTATATTCATCGGTACGGGAATGTGATATACTTTGCAAGTAGAAAATAAAGATAGGGGTTATAAGGGGTCCTTTCAATGAAAAAAAGAATTGAAAAATGGGTTCAAAAACTGGATAATCAGTTTAGTTGGACAATTATTTTTTTTGTTATCATTAGTTCTATTTTGTTATACAGTATTTTTACGGATTTTACTTCTGTCAATGATTTTATATATAATGCATTTTAAAAAACTGAAAATAGCTGAAATAAGATGAATTTTGAAGCTATTTTCAGTTTTTTTGCGTTGATTGGGAGTAGAAAGCTTAGTATAATACAATCATTAAGACTAGAGGTGAAGAGATGAAAAGAGAAAAGACTTTTCAAATGGTATTAAGTGCGATGTTTATTGCCATTATTATTTTGCAAAGTTTTGTACCATTTTTAGGGAACTTACCCTTATTTATTTTGGATATTACCATTATCCATATTACCGTTATTGTTGGAGGAATTGTTTTAGGGCCTAAAGCAGGTTTTCTTCTTGGATTCTCGTG
>CALIJD010000087.1 GCA_938017885.1 uncultured Granulicatella sp. | reverse complement strand
CTTTTAATCGCTTTTGTTAAAGTTGGAAAAGTATTTTCAACGATAATCTCATCGCCAACTAACTTATAGGTTGGTTTTGAATCGCCTTTGGTAATAGCTTTAATATCTTTTTCTACTTTAATTTTTTGACCATCAATTTCATGAACTCCAGCTTTTAAAACTGTTTCTTCATGATATTCCGTAAATGCCTTTTCTAAAATAGCATTTCCAAATTGAGCTCTATAATACACGCTAGTATTATAATCACTCCAACTACCTACTCCCATTAAGACTTCGATTACTCGTCTGCCCTTTTCTTTGGCTGTAATAACATGATTCAAAGCAGCATTAGGAGAAGATCCTGTTTTAAAACCATCAACATGGAAATATCCTTGATTCATTCCGCTTGCTAATTGGTTTAATGTGTAGAATGTTTCTTCTACTACCGTTCCTTCCATTGTTGTCACTGCTGGCTCTCTGGTAATTTCAAGAAATTCAGGGAAATTTTTTAAGAAATAATAAGATAAAGTTGCTAAATCTCTAGCAGTCGTTTGATTATATTCATCCGGAACACCTTCCACTGTATACAATCCACGGAACGCAGATACTACTGCCCCACTTGGATTATAGAACTTAGAATTCGTCATACCAAGTTCTTTTGCTTTATCGTTCATCATTTTAATATATTCTTCATTTGATTGACTGATAGCGTGCGAAAGCATTACAGTAGCTACATTTGAAGAAGGATACATCATTAAATATAATAAATCTCTAACTGGATATTCAATGCCTGCTCTAATTTGATTATTACTAATATCATCAATTGTAGAAATAGCCCTGTCTAATTCTGTCGCTGTAATTTTCGTATCTAATGTAATTTTCCCAGCCTTAATAGCTTCATATACTAAATATGCTGTCATCAGTTTAGTAGTACTAGCAGGATCCCAAGGCTTATCAATATGGTCACCATATAAAATTTGTCCAGTTTCAGCATCGACTAAAATGGCACTTTCTGGTCGGTAATACTCACTAACATCATAACCATATCTTTGAGTGATATCGAAAATCTCATCTTCAATAGAAAGTTCTGTTGATTTTTGCTGAGTCGTTTCTTCTTTCTTCTCCGGAGCGACCGTTGTTGGTGCTTCTTCTGTTTCTTCCACAACAGTTGTTTGCGAAACAGATTCTTCAGTCGTCTCCTCCGCTGAAATGGGTGCTAAACTAGTTAATACAAAAGAACAACTCAGTACTCCAAGTAGAAACTTTAAATTTCGTTTATTCATCACTATCCTCCTTACAATCCATTTCATTTTACTAAGAATTTTTTAAGTTTTCAAATAGAAAGAAGCAAAAACGTAACAATTTTGTAATCGTTACGAAATTTGCTTCCAACTTTTCTCTATTGTATTCATTAATTTGTTGAATCTTTCAATACGTCTATCCACTATTGTAAAAAGTAAAACATTCTCATCATCTAATTCACAAGTCCCAATAATAATTCCCATCTTTTGT
>CALIJD010000086.1 GCA_938017885.1 uncultured Granulicatella sp. | reverse complement strand
TGCCCACTATTATCCGCAAGAGCAGGTAGAAGAGTATTACATAGCGCAAAATGCCCAACGGCTTAAAGAAAAAGATTTTAAATATTGTGTATATGAAAACAGAAACAGGGACTTGTTTGTAAACAAGCCCCTGTTCCTAGTTAAGTTTTATTACCGTTTCATCGATTTTGAGTACGGACGATTGTAATCCCATAGTAAGAGAAGTAATCCAGCTAAACCAACAAGCATTGTTGCAACGCCTTCTTTTCCAATCATCTGATGCCCCAAAATAACTACATATAAGAATACCAACATCAATACGACGCGGATCCAAATTTTCACTTTAGGATTCATGATATCTTCTCCCATCTAATTTCGCTTGGCTCAAGTTCCACTGTTCTAGATACTCCTTCACCATCATAAACAAGTGTCGACTGTGCTTCATTTGTATTATTCACAATCGCATACACTCCTTTTTCAGGATAAGCATGTACTTCGACTAATGGATTACTTGCATACCATTTTGTTAATTCACTTTCTTTATTGGCTGCGTAGAATAACGCACGCATCAATAATCTTGTATTTTCTGGTGTGTATGGAAGTCCTGCGATATATACCCCACGACCTTTTCCGTATGGGTTCGCTGCAAGGTGGATTTCCCCGAATTCTTTTCCTTCGGCATTAGCTGGAAGAACGATTCCTTCTTCAACACCACCTGCGCTCACTTTCGGATTGCTAAATTCAAGTACTTCTGTTTCGCTCGTTAAGCCATACACGTTTTTAATATTTTCCCCAAAGTCAATCTTATGAACATCTTCAATATCTTCAATGATAAAATGTTCTTTCAATTCTTTCGTAAAATATTTATCTGTTGAAAGGCTATATCCCATTTCTCTTTCAACACCCAAAATATCTCCAAGTTGGAAGAATCTTCCTTGATGATGAACGGCTGTTGGTTCCCCAACTCCGATAAATCCTCCACCATTATACACGAATTCACGAATCCGTGTAATCAGTGTTTCATTCTTCCAAACCTCTCCACCGCTAAATGAAGTTCCGGCATCCCCCGCGTTGATGATGACATCGACACCTTCTGGAACTCCACCATGAATGATATCGTCAAAGCTGATAAAGCTTACATCCACACTCGCACCACTTAACGCTTCCATAATTCCAAGGTAAGAATAGATTTGTTTGTATGGAAGTTCATGAGCTACCATGTGTGATTGCCATGTTCTTAAACGCCCCCATGCGTTCAAGATGGCTACCTTCAAACCAGTATATGGTTTTGTATGTTTTACGATATCGTAGATTTCTCTAAATTCATCTGTTACATGTTCGATGTAATCTACAAATTTAGGGAATTGATATGCAAGACTTAAATAACCACCATATCCAATACGGTCTACAGGGTTACGCATGATCGCACGTCTTGCAGATAACCAGTTTTTATTGGCTTCAATCGTAGGATCATTGCCTTCACGAAATACATCTGGGAAGAAATATGGTAAGAATCTTCCTTCTGTATATTTTACGTGTGGAATATCTGAAATCATACGAAGAGTTGCTCCGCCACCGACAGAACCAACTACTGCATCTAACCCAATTTGTTCGAAGTATGGTCCGTATGGTTCAGTTCCAATCCAGTTATCCCCTAAGAACATCATGGCTTCTTTACCAGCATCGTGTACTTCATCGACTAGTTTTTTGGCTTCTCTGGCAACGAATGCTTGAATGAAGTCGATATAGTCTAAGTACGCCTTACTTGGTGTGCGGAATGTTGAGTTATAGTACCCTTCATCCACAATATCTTCTGCTCTTAAGCGATAGCCTTTTTCCTTGGCAAAAGCTTCGAGTGCTGCGACTGATACGCTAGCACCATATCCGAACCAGTCCACAAATTTTTCTTTTCCTAAGTTGTTGAAAATCAATGTGAAATGGTAGAAGAACGTTGTAAAACGAACCACATCTGTATCTGGATTCTCTTTTAACCATTGTTTTAAATAATCATGCATGAATTGATTTGAATGAGGTCCTCGTACATCAAAAGGAATATCGTGAGGAACATCTCCCCAGTTATTCGTAATATGATTGTACATTTGTGTTGGATCCCAAATCGCATACACTAAGAACGACACGGTATATTCATGGAAAGGCTTTGTCCCTTCAATCGTAACCGTATTATTTTCTTGGTTAATAGACCAACGTTCTACCGGCACAACTTCTCCTGTTGTACGGTCAATAACTTCCCAATATTTTTTTGGATCATGCACATAATCTGGTTGAACTTGATCTTCAAAGTACCCTTCCATAAATGGAATCGTTAATGTTTCTTCTGTTGCTAACCAGAACTTAGACATTACGAAGATTTGTTGGCACTCTTCCATATAATCTTTAATAAAATCATTGTGATTTCGTGCTACAAAATACGTCGTATAAATTTTTGCGTCTAGTTGTTTGGTTGCCTCATCAAGCTTTGTCCCGTCACTATCACGAATGGCATCGGCACCCCAACGCTCGAGTAATTCTTTTGTTTGCTCTAAAAAATTAGATTCACTCGGTAGGGTTAAACGCCCTTTTGTTTTACCCATATACTCTCCTCCTGCGATGACGACTACTCTTTCGAGCCTCCCAATGTCATCCCTTGTGTTAATTTATTTTGAACTAAAATATATAAAATCAATGTTGGTAACATTACGATTACCATCCCCGCATACATTTGACCATATTCTGCAGCACCACGTTGCGCTTGAAGTAAGTTCTTAAGCCCAACAGGAAGTGTTTGATTTTTACCTGGCATCAATGTCAAAGCAATAATGTATTCATTCCAGAAAGAAAGGAAGTTAAACAAAATTACTGTGATAATACTTGGTCGTGCCATCGGTGTCATTACACGAAGCATTGTTGTGAAATATCCTGCACCGTCGATAGACGCTGCTTCTTCAAAGGTTGTCGGTAATGTTTTGAAGAAATTCGACAATAAATAAATCGTGAATGGTAGTGATGTCGCTGCATAGACAACGGCTAAGACAAAAATATTATTTAAGAAGAAGCCGTTAATTCCAAGTCCTTTTAGTCCTTTATCCCAGTCGAGTAACATTAAGAAGATTGGTACCACAATGTAGTTTACATTGATGAATAATCCACCTTTTAATAATGAGTTAATGAATCGACTTCCTGGGAATTTATAACGAGCTAACACATACGAAGATGGAATCGCTACTACTACTAAAATAATGAGCGCTAACCCTGTTACAATAACGGAGTTTAGCATGTAATCTCCCATTTTTGCTTTAT
>CALIJD010000085.1 GCA_938017885.1 uncultured Granulicatella sp. | reverse complement strand
AAATTTGGCAACGAAAATGCAACGGATGAAGAAATGATTGAAGCATTGAAATTAGCAGAAGCTTGGGAATTTGTTTCAAGTTTAGAAGACGGTTTGGATTCCCGTGTTGAGCAAAAAGGGGATAATTTTTCTGGTGGTCAAAAACAACGATTGTCAATTGCAAGAGCATTAGTGAAAAAAGCTTCTGTTCATATTTATGACGATAGTTTTTCTGCTCTTGACGCAAAAACAGAAGCGAGACTTCGTAATAATCTTAAAAAGATAAACGAAGATTCGATTGTTTTTGTTGTAGCACAACGAATTACTTCTGTTACCGATGCAACTCGAATCATTGTCTTAAATGAAGGTGAAGTTGTCGGTATCGGAACTCATGATGAATTAAAAGTCTCAAATCAAATCTATCAAGAAATTATGAATTCACAATCAAGTTTAGAAGAATTGGAGGATACTAATGAATAAGACTGTTTTAAAAAGATTCTTAGGATATTTAAAACCGGACCGTTTTGTTGTCGTTATGGTTTTAATTGTATCCTTCATTTCAGTTGTGTTAGATGTGCAATTACCTAAAATTTTAGGGAATGCGACAACTTTAATTAGTAATAGCTTTATTGAGTCCAATTATACTTCGGTTGACATTGATGGAGTATTTGAAATAGGAAAGCTATTAGCAATTTTATATGTATTAGCAGCTGGGCTTAATTTCTTAGGGAAATATTTTATGTCGCGAGTTTCTAGTGATATCATTTATCGTCTTCAAAAAGAAATCGATGAGAAGTTTACGAGATTACCAGTGCGTTATTTTGACGAACAATCACGAGGAGATTTATTAAGCCGTGCAACGAATGATATTCAAACCATTGATGATTCATTTTCTCAAGTTTCCGTACAATTTTTTACGACGGTATTAACGTTTATTGGAATCATTATTATGATGTTTACGATTAGTATTCCTCTGGCCATTGTCGGTATTTTAGGGATTCCACTATCGATGTTTGCTATTGCGATGATTGGTAAAAAATCAGCTGCCTCATTTGCAAGCCGTCAGGAAACAACAGGAACGATTAATGGATATATTGAAGAGTATTATGGTGGACATGATATAGTAAAAGCCTTTAACTATGAAGATCGTTCAGAAAAAGCTTTTAGCAAATTAAATGATGAACTTTATGAACATAGTTGGAAAGCTACTTTCTTTGCAGGACTTATGCAACCAATCTCTCGTTTAATTAATAATGTAGTCTATGTTTTTGTTGCGATTATCGGAGGATTTTTAGCTACTAGTAGAATGATTACAATCGGTGGTATTCAAGCGATTCTTCAATATATGCAAAATATTAGTCAGCCGATGGGGGAAGCAGCCAATATGATGGGGCTCACTCAATCGATGCTTGCAGCTGCTGAACGGATTTTTGAATTATTAGATGCTGAAGAAATGGAAGAAGAAACTGGAAAACCAGCTCTTCCAGAAGTTCTTGGGGATGTAGCGTTCAAACATGTAAGTTTTGGCTACACACCTGAAGTTCAACTGATGAAAGATTTGAATATCGATGTCAAAGCAGGTGAAACAGTAGCGATTGTTGGGCCTACAGGAGCAGGGAAGACAACCGTCATTAATTTACTGATGCGTTTCTACGATATTACAGGTGGAGCCATTGAAATCGATGGTCATAACATCCAAGACTATACGAAAGAGTCACTTCGCTCTAAAGTAGGAATGGTGTTACAGGATACATGGCTCTTTAAAGGAACGATTCGTGAGAATATCCGCTATAGTCGTCAAGATGCAACGGATGAAGAAGTAGTAGCTGCTGCCAAACAAGCCTTCGCAGATGATTTCATCCGTAAATTACCAAAAGGTTATGACACAGTGATTACGGAAGAATCCGATAATATCTCTCAAGGGCAAAAACAATTACTAACGATTGCCCGAGCGATTTTAGCAAGTCCATCAGTGTTCATCTTAGACGAAGCGACTTCGAATGTGGATACACGTACAGAAGTCGAAATTCAAAAAGCAATGGATCATATTATGACGAATAAGACATCGTTTGTGATTGCGCACAGACTTTCAACCATCCGCAATGCAAATAAAATTCTTGTGATGCAAAAAGGAAATG
>CALIJD010000084.1 GCA_938017885.1 uncultured Granulicatella sp. | reverse complement strand
CATTAATAAAAAAGATTAGAAAGAATGATAATTCAGAAATTAAGCCGTTTTTACATACAAAGGGGATACTTTGTGATACAATGGATAAAGAAGGTGTTGGAAATTGGCGAGACATGGAAAGAGGCGGGAGCAATGGTAAAACGTGTCACGAAAGAAATCAAGAGTACAGTAGAAACCGAACTCAGAAAAGGAACAAGCAAATCAAGAATTGCCCATTTGTTAGGTGTTCCGTATGAAGAAGGAGTTCAGATTATTACACAAATCAAGGAATCGATAAGACCAGAAGTTGGCAATCGGATTCGATTTACTTTTAGAGAACAAGAGATGATTGGGATTATTTGGAAACTACTAGCCAATAGTGCTGTTGTTGTCATCGATTGGAATTCCTCTAACCAATGCATGAAGGATATTTGTGAAGCTAGAACGGTTGTTAATTTTAAGGATATTGTGGAATTTTTACCGATTGAAAAATAGAGGAAGGTCCAAGGTAGGATGAGCTACCTTAGGGCCTTTTTACTTTGATGAACTTTCTAATTTGGGTCCTTTAAAGTATAATATAAATGAAATGACTGCGGAGGAAATCGATGACTGAAAAATATACAATCACAAATGATCTTCAATCCGATGAGTTTGAAGAGAAGTTAGAAAGTGCAATCGAAGAATTTGAACATAAGATTAGCACAAAAGACTATCAAATAGACTTAGACCCTTTTTTACAATTGCTAGAAAAAGGGAAACGATGGGACGATTTAACTTACTATGTAGAAGAAGCAGCACTTGAGTTTGACACCAAAGCGAATAAGTGGGAGTGGAAGATAAAAGTTGCGATTCATAACCATCAGTTCTATCAGGTGGAAGAGTGGATGCAAAAAGAAGAACTGATATCAGTTTTAGGAATGGATCGTATTTTAGAATTAAGGCTATTATGTGAAAAAGAAAAAAGTGAATTTACCCAAAGTGAAGTAGTAAAACTGCAGCAGTTAAGTGAGAAGCTTAAGAAGGATGAGGTTTTATCCGAGGAACAGAATTCCTATATTGTAAGAACATTAACCCAGATGCAGACGCCTTTAAAATGGTCTGTAGTGGAGTCCTTTCTTTCAAGTGCCAAAACACAATTATTTTGGAAAGGATTTTTAGTGGAATATTGGTTGAAAGAAGGGCCTTCTAAAAGAATAAATTTTTATGATGCTTTTTCTAATAATAGAGTGGAAATTTCTAAGGAGAATACTACATCGGTTTATGAAAATCGCATATTCATTGAAATTGAGTCTCTAATTTCTAAACAAGCCCAGTTAAGCGAAGATATGAAGGAATTGTTACTTCAAAAACTTCATTCTGATTTTTTACGTGTAGCTCCTTTTGCTGAAAAACATTTTAAAGATGCTGGGGAATGGGTAGAGACACAATTACAAAGGGAAGATTTGCTATTAAGTTTGTATGAAGGAGATAAGACTTTTATAAAAGCTCATCAAACACTTCATAACTGTTAAAAATTATCGTATCCAGTATAATAGAGATATATCATTAAAGGAGGAATCCATATGGAAGTCGGAATTGTAAAATGGTTCAATAACGAAAAAGGATATGGTTTTATTCGCAATACAAAGACGGATGAAGATATCTTTGTTCATTTCACAGGAATTGTGGCAGAAGGTTTCAAATCGTTAAAAGAAGGCCAAAAAGTGACTTTTGAAATTTCAAAAGGAACACATGGAGTTCAAGCGACTCATGTGGAGACTCTTGTAGATCATGATTAAAGTATATACGGATGCAGCTGTCAATGGAAATCCTGGTGAAGTTGGGTTAGGAATTCTATTGGTAAAAGATGGAGAACAATTTCCTTATAAATTTCCCGTAGAAAAGAAAATGGATAATCACCTTGCCGAGTTTATGGCAATCTCTAAAGCATTGGAATTATTATATGCCAATCAGTACCAAGAAGAGTTAATTTTTATACATACAGACTCTAAAGTAGCTGCAGATGCAATTTTAAAAAATTATACTAAAAGAGAGGATAATAGAGTTGTCCTTCAGGAAATACTACGTCAGTTAAAGCAATTTTCTCAGTTATTTGTTAAATGGATACCAGAAAGTGATAATCGTGGCGCAGATCAATTAGCGCGCCAAGCCTTACAGCAACGATTAACACAACAAAAAGGAGAGATTTCATGAACGAAAAAATTTTATATTATAGTAGCTTATGCCCAGATACAGCTCCCTTCAAAGAAGCGATGGCAAAACTTGGGATTTCTGCTAGAGAAGTGGATATCACCTCTAGTATGAAAAACTTAAAAGAATTTCTCAGATTACGAGACCGTGAAGAAGTGTTTATCCCAAGGAAAGCGCAAGGGATGGTGGGGATTCCTTGTTTGATTACTGAGGAAGGTACATTCATTTTTGAAGTGAGCGCCTTAGAAGAAAGGTATCTCTAATCAGTGGAGTTTCCTAAAGAATCATTGCAGACAGTCCTTTTTATTTATTTTGTTGGAATCAATAGTTTATTATTCATTTTGATGGGAATTGATAAATGTTGTGCAATTTTAAAAAAATGGAGAATTCCAGAGAGAACTTTATTGTTGCTTGGAATTCTTGGTGGAGGTTTTGGGGGTCTACTTGGGTTATTCATTTTTAATCATAAAAAGAGGAAAAACTATTTTTTAATCACTTTTCTAGTGAATATTGTTTTCTGGTTAGTGATTGGGGTAGTTTGGATGTATAGAAAGTAGGATACATGGATAAACAAGAGAGATTTTATTTTGATATTTGGATTGCTTTATTAAGTATGTTATCGGGAATGGTTAATGTATTGACCTTGTTACTGTTTTTAATACCAGCTACCCATTTTACCGGGAATATTACGCAATTTGTTTTAGCGTTAAATGAGGGGGAATGGAGCGTGGTAATCCGCCTTCTAGGAATGATACTTTGCTTTGGCGGAGGCGGTGTACTGTCGGGGGTCCTATTTTCTAAGAAAAAATTTGAACCTACTAAACGATACGGACTTTTACTGTTAACTTTCGGCATCATTATGTTAGGATTATTTTTGATAGGGCTTAGAGATGAACGCTGGCTCTATTATTTCTCATTTGTCGTGGGAACACAAAATGGAATGTTTATTTATTATCATGGAATGATTGTGCGAACCTCACATTTCACTGGATATTTAACGGATATCGGGGTTGTGATAGGTCGTTTAATTCGTGGTCAGAAGAAGGAACGTTGGAAGGTACTTTTCTATTTTACAAGTATGCTGTTTTTTGGAATTGGTGGGACTATTTCTTTCCAATTTTTCATTGTTATCTCCCTAAAATTAAATTCTTGTTAAATACTTTCGCTTCTTTTCTATGGTTGATATCTGCTTCTCTAGAATATCTT
>CALIJD010000083.1 GCA_938017885.1 uncultured Granulicatella sp. | reverse complement strand
CTTTTAAACCATGAATTATTATTAAAACAAATTCATTTTGTTGAGCATGTAGAAGCAACTCCAAAAGGAATGTTGTTTTCAACGATTAAACCTGCTCAAGAATCCTTCTTATTTTTTAAAGAAGGCACCTCTTTTGATAATCCAGAAGTTGCTTTTCATGATATGCGTCTTCATTGGAAAGAAGATTGTTTCGTTGAACTTGATTTTCCAAACGCATATAAAAGCATGGTAAGTTTTGGTGTGTTAGAAAAAAATCCGTATTTCATTTCAGAACTTGATGAAATAGATTCTGTAACGGAAGAACTACAAACCATTCAAAAGGAAGTTCAAATCTCGCAGTTAAAACTAGAAATCAATGAAGCACTTGAAAAAATGGACTCAGAACTCTTTATGCAATTAACAAATCGATTAAAGGAGTTAGAAGATGAGTGAATTTAAGGGGAAAGTAGACATTCTATCTGTTCCACTTTTTGTTGCAGCTTTTCCTGTTTTACAAACCCTAAAGAAGGCTGGACATGAAGCCGTATTTGTTGGAGGATCCGTACGAGATTTAGTGTTGGGTAAAGAAATTTCTGATGTAGATATTGCAACAAGCGCAACACCAGAAGAAGTTAAATCTTTGTTTACTCATACGGTTGATGTAGGTATTGAACATGGTACAGTACTAGTCATTTATCATCAAGATAGTTATGAGGTTACAACCTTTAGAACGGAAGGGACTTATCAAGATTTTAGACATCCGGATTCTGTTACCTTTGTTAGAAGTCTTGAAGAAGATTTAATGAGACGGGACTTTACTATTAATGCATTAGCTATTAATGATCAGGAAGAAATTGTCGATTATTTTGATGGACTTAAAGACTTGGAAAACTCTATCATTCGATGTGTTGGAAATCCTATGGAGCGTTTCAATGAGGATGCGCTTCGTATGATGAGAGCTATACGATTTGCAGGGCAATTAGGTTTTACAATAGAATCGAAGACGTTTAATGCTATTCGTGTTTTGAAAAATAACTTAGAGCACGTTGCTGTAGAGCGGATGAAGGTAGAATTTGAGAAAATGATTGTTAGTTTGCATCGTAACAATGCGTTTCTTGCATTTATCGAATCGGATTTATATCAATCATGTCCGCATTTTGTAAATTCTAGAGAAACATTGAAAAAAATTGGAGAGTTTCCCGAGAGTTCTATGTCGATTCTTCAAGCATGGGTTTTATTTGCGTATTATAATCAATTAAGTGTTTCCGAGTTAAAAAAAGTATTAAAAAATTGGAAATCTTCAAATGAGCAAATTTCTGAGACGTTGATAGGATATCAAACGCTTCTTAATCGTTTAGATAAAGAGTGGGATTCATTCATGGCATACGAATGTTCAGAAAGGATTGCTGTAGAAATTGAAGGATTACTCCCAGGACTAGGTAGAACTGAAAATCATAAGATCTTAACACAAGTGTATAAAACTCTACCTATTCATTCTATGCAAGAAATTCAGATAGATGGATTTGGTGTAAAAGAAGCATTAAAACTTGAAAAAATGGGACCAAAGATAGGCGAAGTTCTTCAAGCAGTTGAGAAGGCCATATTATCTAGGGAATTAAAAAATGAAAACCATGAAATTGTTGATTGGATAAAGAATCATTTTCTCAAAAATTAAAAATATGAAATCAATTTCATTTTTTCATTTATTAGTATTAATTCTTGAATGAAAGGCGTTTCAATGGTAGAATTAATCTTGTAAGCAATATTATTTTAAGGAGTGACCCTATATGAAAAAGGTTATGTCAGGTTTACGATTTGTATTTAGAAATGGAGAAACATGGACGATTAATCGCCGTTTGATTGGTGACTTATGGATTAAAAAAGTTACAACTTCATTTGGACGTATTAACGGTGGAGAATTCCAAGAAATTCACCCATGTGAATCATTACGTATTGAAATCTTACCAGAAGCTGACCACGTAATGTCTGAAGACATTAACTTAGGTGGATTAGAATTAGGTATGTTCGAACGTGTTAAAAAATATAGTGATATTGAATTAATGGATATTTTATATTTAGATGGAAATCATCCAAAATCAGACGTAGTTGTTGAAAAAGACCGCGTTTATTTCCCATACAGCCCTGTAGATGAAGATGGAAATGACAACAAATTCCAAAGTTCAGCTATTGGATCTCACGGAAACTTATTTATCGTAATTGACCCAGAGAAATCTGTAGAAGATATCTATCCTGAAATTTAATGAATTTAGAAAGTCTAAGACTATTTTGTCTTAGACTTTTTTATATTAAAATTTTTATATAAGAGGCTAGTTCTTTTCAAATTTTAAAGGTATAATGAATCCAGAATAATTTAAAGGAGAAAGAGTATGAAAGTATGTTTTATTGCAGCTGAGGCAGCTCCTTTCGTGAAAGTTGGAGGTCTAGGAGATGTTATTGGGTCTCTACCAAAGGCGCTTCGTGAACTGGGAATAGATGCTCGAGTAGTATTACCCCTATATTCTAGCATTGATCGGGAACGATTTGGTTTAACTTACAGAGGGTATCAGTTCGTAGATTTAGGCTGGAGACACTTGTATTGTGGAATTTTTGAAACAGTGGTTGATGGTGTTCCGTTTTATTTTATTGATAATGAACAGTACTTTAAGAGAGATAGTATTTATGGACAATTTGATGATGGTGAGCGATTTGCTTTCTTTTCCAAAGCTGCACTTGAGATTTTACCTGGTGTTGACTTTAAACCAGACATTGTTAACGTAAACGATTGGCATACAGCTCTTTCTGTCATTTATTTAGATGTGTTGAAGAGTAGAGAAGCAGATTTCTACAAAGATATGAAAAGCGTTCTTTCGATTCATAATATTGAGTTTCAAGGACGATTTAATCCGTATGAAATGGGAAATCTATTTGGCCTCGATAATAAATATTTTGATGCGTTAATTTATAATGGTGATTTGAATTTATTAAAAGGTGCCATTCAACTTGCAGATCGTATTAATACTGTTAGCGAAACCTACGCTCGTGAGATTTTAGATCCTTATTTTTCTTACGGATTAGATAAAATTTTAATTGTTGAACAAGGAAAGTTAAAAGGGATTTTAAATGGAATTGATATTGAAAAATTTAATCCTAA
>CALIJD010000082.1 GCA_938017885.1 uncultured Granulicatella sp. | reverse complement strand
GCGACCATTCTCGTATTCAATGACGGTCACACTACCATTGTCTAAACCATGCGGTCTTGTTTGGTCAATGAGGTACACAAATGTTCCAATGGTCATACCGTGGCTAACAATCAGTACATTATGATTTGTATCTCTGTGTTGGTTGACTACTTTTAATAGTCCTTTTTCAACACGTAACCAAAACTCCATAAAGTTTTCCCCAAGGTGATCAGGGTCCAGCTCTTTTAGACCATTAAGTTCTTCTTGGATATTTCTTCCACCTAAGTCGTCAAAGTTTCTTTGAAGTTTTTTATACAACTCGCTCCATAAGTCATTCGCAGATTTTCCTTCTAAGCTTCCAAAGAAAACTTCGCGAAATTCTGGCATCATTTCAATAGTGAGGTTATCACGATTGGGATGGTTTTTAAGAAATAGTTGGGCAGTTTCAACGGTTCTACGCAAGTCACTAGTATAGACGGCGTCAAAATGAACATCTCGCATTCCTAAACCAGAACGAATAGCATCAAGGCGACCTTCTTTGGTTAGAGGAGTATCAGACCATCCTTGCATTAAATTGTAGCGGTTAAAGACGGTTTCTCCATGTCTCATAAAATATAAAGTTACCCCTTTTTTCGTCATAAAAAGACCTCCGTTCTTGTTCTTTATTCTATTGTAAACTGATTTTTAAAAAATTGCTAATTTAAAATGAAGAGTTTCCAAGAAAAAATCCGATTCCCACACAACAGAGACCTCCGATTAGACTTACAATCATATAAAAAATCGCAAGGGGAGTATTCCCATTTTGGATTAGCTGGAGGGATTCTATACTGAATGTTGAAAAAGTAGTAAAGCCACCACAGACTCCAGTAATTAAAAGCCATTGATCTCCTTCAAACCAATGTGACTGTTGGAATTTAGCACTTAAATAACCGATGGCAAGCGAACCTAGTAAGTTAATTAGTAGTGTTTTTAATGGAAAATCATGTTGAAAAGGAAGTTGAGAAAGTAAATAACGGAGAATTGCTCCAATCGCTCCACCGATTCCGACAAAAAGTATTGACATAGTATCCTTCTTTCTAATTTGAGTATATTCATTATAGCTTTTTTTGCAAAAAATAAAAAGCTGGAGTAAATCCAGCTTTTCCTTTATTTAAAGAATAAACTTCCAAGAACAATAATTCCGAGTGCAATTCGGTACCAACCAAACGCTTGGAAATCGTGTTGTTTGATGTATTTTAATAAGAATTTAATTACGAATAGTGAAACAACAAATGAAACGATTGATCCAACTACTAGAATAATAAACTCAGCAAATGAATAGTGGAATCCAAATTTCAATAATTTTAATCCACTAGCACCAAACATGATTGGAATTCCCATGAAGAATGAAAATTCAGTAGCGATTGAACGACTTGTCCCAACAAGTAAACCACCAAGGATCGTTGATCCAGAACGGCTTGTTCCAGGTACAAGAGCTAAACATTGGAAGAGTCCAATTTTAATAGCCGTCAAAATGTCTAACTCTTTAAAGCTTTTAATTTTCGGTTCGACATTTTTGTGTTGTCTTTCGATGTAGATGAAAGCAACCCCATATACAATTAAAGCCAATGCGATAACGATTGGTTTATTAAAATAATCATCCATAAAGTCATCCAAAATGAATCCTAAAATAACGGCTGGGATACATCCGATAATCACTTTCTTCCAAAGATCAATGGTTTCAATGAATTCTTTACGTTTCTTATTTTTCGCAAATGGATTTAATTTGTTGAAATAAACTAGAACAACTGCCATGATTGCTCCAAGTTGAATGACAACATTAAACATTTCTTGGAATTTAGCAGAAACGTCTAATTGAATGATCTCATTCACTAAAATTAAATGACCTGTACTACTAATTGGTAGCCATTCAGTAACGCCTTCGATAATTCCTAAAATAATAGTTTTAATAATCTCTATAAGATTAAGCATTTTTCCACTCCTTTATAAAGTCTGCTAACAACGATTATACTGCTTTCTGGCAAGGATTACCACAATAAAGAAGAAAGTCTCTTCAAAAAAGAAGAGACTGTAAACTGTGTTTTATTGAGGTACGACACAAACAACTTCAGGAGCGTAGAAGTCTTTTTGAAGAAGTGTGAGTTCACCAGTTTCTAAGTCGCGTTTGAATAAAGTTAAATTATCTGATTCTTGGTGTCCCACAACGATATAAGCTTCATTATTACTTAAGTGGAAATCACGAGGCACCGAACCATAACTATCGATTGTTTGTACGAGAGTGAGTAATCCGTTTGTTGCATCGACTGAGAATGTGTAGAGTGCGTCGAAACCTCGGTTTGAAGCATAAACGAAACGTCCGTCATGGGTGAGATGGATAGCGCCTCCCCAAGCTTGTTGGTCTTCAGTCGTTAATGCAATCTTGTCTAAGTTTCTAAAAGTTCCATTTTCGTTATCATAAGAGAGTACTTCTACAGTTGCGTCTAATTCGCAAATCAGATAAGCAATAGGAAGCGTTGGATGGAATGCTAGGTGACGAGGCCCACTTCCAGCTTTTGTCTTATACTGTGCGACTTCCTCTAAGCCTTCTTCAGTACGTTTATATGTAAATACAGTATCGATTCCTAAGTCACATACAACAATCCATTTTTCATCTGGAGTGTAATCTGTATAGTGAACATGTGGAGCAGTTTGATTTTTATGAACACTAGAACCTGAATGCACTTTTTTATCGACAAAAGAAAACGTATGATTTTTATCATCATAATGGTATAGTTCTACAAATCCTCCGTGATAGTTCGCAGTTAATAAATCATGCGTACGCTCATTATATCGAATATAGCAAGGTACGGCTTGTTGATCGTAGAATGATGATAAACGTTTGACTGGAGATGTGAGGGTAAGGTTTGCAGTGACTCCTGCTTCCTTGTCCTCTTTACCAACTGCAAAGAGTAGATGGTTCTCTTTTGAATAAGATAAGTAGGTCGGGTTTTCAAGTGTTGCTTCTAAAGTCAGATTTTCTAATTGTTCAGTCTCTTTATTCAAAATTACAGAGTAAACACCTTTACTTTCTCTTTTGGTATAAGTTCCTAAATAAAATTTTTCTTTCATGAGATTTCCTCCATGTCACAAGATAAAATAATTATACAATTTTT
>CALIJD010000081.1 GCA_938017885.1 uncultured Granulicatella sp. | reverse complement strand
GAGGATTCTAGTTTTAAAGTTGTCAAAGTTCCGAAAGCCGAAAGCATTTCGCTTGATGACTTTGAAGAGGTTGTTAGTGGCCTCTAGCTTTGCATTTGAGTAAGGGAGTTCAAGAGCGTTGATAATTTTATCTTTGTCCTTGAGAAAGGTTTTAAAAACAGTCTGAAAGATAGGATTTATACAAGAAATTGTTTCTCCAATGAGTCCAAAGAAATGTTCAGCTTGTTTCTCTTGAAAATGAAAAAGTAAGAGTTGGTAGAGTTCATAGTGTTCACGGAGTTCTTGAGAGTATGCAAGGAGTTTTTCCAGAATCTCTTTGTTGGTCAAATGCATACGAAAAGTCGGACGATAAAAGCGTTTATGACTTAGTTTTCGACTGTCTTGTTGAATGAGTTTCCAGTAACGTTTCAGTGCCTTATATTCGTGCGATTTTCGATCTGATTGCTTCATGATTTGGATGCGAAGACGACTCCTAGCACGGCTAAGATGTTGTACCATGTGAAAACGATCGAGGACAATTTTAGCAGAAGGAAAGAGTTTCTTAGCGATGTCGTAGTAGGGGCTAAACATGTCCATGGTAATGACTTTAACGCCGTTTCGGACCTGTCTGGAATAGCGCAGAAAGTGATTACGAATCGTTGCTTGAGTTCGTCCATCTAGGATAGTTATGACCTGTCTTGAGTCGAAATCCTGTGCAATGAAGCTCATCTTGCCTTTCTTGAAACTGTACTCATCCCAACTCATATGTGCTGGCAGGCAGTTGAGATTCGCCTTAAACTCGAATTCTTTTAGTTTGCGAATGACGGTTGACGTGGAAACTGCTAAGCTTTCAGCGATGGCCGTCATAGAGACTTTCTTGATTAATTTTTGAGCGATTTTCTGCTTGACGATGGTTGCGATTTGGTGGTTCTTCTTGACTAAGGGAGTCTCAGCGACAGCTACTTTCCGACAGACTTTACAGCGGAAACGGCGTTTTCTCAATCGAATCATAGTCTTGTATCCCGCACACTCTAAATAGGGGATTTTCGATTCTTTTTGAAAGTCATATTTAGCCATTTGTCCTTGGCAGTGGAGGCATTTAGGCGCAGGATAATCTAGCTTAGCGATGATTTCTTTATGTGTTCCAGCATCTAGAACATCCAAAATAGTGATGTTAGGGTCTTTAATTCCGAGTAAGTTTGTGATAAAATTTAATTGTTCCATAAGATTCTTTCTAATGATGGTTTGGTCGCTTTTCATTATAGGTCTTATGGGACTTTTTTTCTACAACAAAATAGGCTCCATAATATCCATAGGGAATTTACCCACTACAAATATTATAGAGCCAATTATAAAGCTCTATTATCTAATGATGCTTCAGTAACTTTCATACTAGAAAAAATCATAAATAGACTAGACTTAGTGGTATACTAGAGTTAGGGACTTTAAGTGGCTGGGGGATAATCGAGATGAAAAATGGAGTAAAATTT
>CALIJD010000080.1 GCA_938017885.1 uncultured Granulicatella sp. | reverse complement strand
TTTTCCAGCGTATCTTCTTGTAGTGGAACTGTACCAGTATTATTGTCTTGTTTTACATATGCTATGCCTTCTGCATCGTACTCGAAAATTTCAGGAGCACGCAGTTGACAAATACCACAGGCGATACAAGACTGGCAATCAACTTTTGTATAAATTTTTGAAAGAGAGGATTTTTTATCCATGAGTCAGTACTCCTTTTATCAATTTTGGATATTACATGCAATTAAGTCATATGGTGTAGTTCCGATAAACCGATTATATCGTATTTTAACTGGAAATCGTACCATGTCGACTTTGATCGGCGTAACAGAAGATAAAACCGAAGTATTTTTTGCTAGTTTACCTCATTTAAAAGAAGAGTATTATCATCAATTATTAAATGGATTCTTCCGTGAAGGAATTGTGGAGGACAATGAATCAGGATTAGTATTACTGAAAGAGATTCCTAATTTTTCTCTTGTGACAAATGGAAGCCATCCTGTCAATTACTTGATGCATCCATACTCATTTGTGCAATTACGGGATGTGACAAGACTTTGGATCGAATGGATTAGTTATCATTGCTATGAAGAAACAAGCTATAGGCCTTTAATTCAAAATATATGGTTACAGCAATTATTCAAACGATGGTATAACGAAGAAAAAGCGACGATTACACCCGAATGGTTTAGTAGCGTTGTGGATGAATTCAAGACTTGGGCAGATCAGCAAGAAGCGCCTGTGAAAGGGCATTGGGTTGGGCTTTTTAATGGAGCAAAGTCGACAGCGGCTCTAGAAGATGAGCTCGTGTCATTGTGGGAATTTACCAGTGTTGAAGACTGTAATCCACTCTCAAGATTAGTCTTGATGAAATGGGCGAGTGATGTCTTTGAGGATTCTGAAAAATTTCCAATCACTTATAGATGGTTTTCTAAAATGTTTGAATGGATTTCTCATGAAACGAGTTCTGTTCAAGAAACAGTTCGTCTGTTTGAAAAAGGAATGAAACGCATAGAAATTGCCCACTATCGTAAGCTTAAAGAAAGCACGATTAACGACCATCTATTAAAGTATGTGTTGCTTACTAAAGAGGCGTTTTATAAACGTGTAGAAGAAACGAAGGCTGCCATTGCTTATAAATCCCTCTTTGAAAATGGACAATATCCTAGGTATAAAGAGGCTAAAGACCAATTTGAAGCAGAAGGGAAGAAAATGGATTTCTTCTTATTCAGATACTATCAAATTAAAGCCTTAAAGGAGCGTGAATGACATGGATCCAATATTGAAGAGATTTGGATATGACGAGTTTAGAGAAGGACAGAAAGAAGTCATTACGGCTCTTGAAGAAGGTCATGATGCGATTGCTATTTTACCAACAGGGAATGGAAAATCATTCATCTATCAATATATTGGAATAAAGGATAAATGCAGAGTGGTCATAGTTTCGCCACTGATTGCCTTAATGGTTGATCAAGTAGCGAGTTTAAAACAGATGGGAATCTATAAAGCCGTGGCCATTACTTCCCTTATGACAGAAGCTGAGAAAAATTATATTTTAAGTACTTTAAATGAGTATCAATTTATTTTTGTTTCTCCAGAGATGTTACAAGCACCGATGTTCTTTAAGAGAATATCAAAACTAGAAATAGGATTACTCGTTGTCGATGAGGCGCATTGTATATCGCAGTGGGGGTATGACTTTAGAAGTGATTATTTATTTATCGGAAAAATGAGAAAAAACTTAGGAAATCCAAGAATTGGCATTAACAGCAACTGCGACCTCTCAAGTCATTCATGATATTTATACATTTTTAGGATTAAATAAGGAAGGAACGACTTATTTCCAAGGACATACGTTTTTAAAGAATCGTGAAATTGATGTTATTTCGGTTGAAGGTCTTCGTAGTAAGATATTAAATGAATTGCTTAAGAGAGTCGAATTTCCTTGTATTGTGTATGCATCAACAATCAAAGAGATTGAAGGATTAAAGGAATCACTTTTGGAGGAAGGATTCTCAAAAATTGATACTTTTCATTCAAAAAGACATAGTGGGGATCGCCAAACGATTCAACAGAAATTCTTTAGAGGGGAACTCCATATTCTATTAGCAACGAGCGCATTTGGTATGGGAATTAATCAGTCAAATATTCGTACGATTATTCATTACCAACTTCCTCAAACACTCGAAGATTATGTTCAACAGATTGGTCGTGCGGGTAGAGACTTGCAATTTAGCCGTTGTATCGCCTTTGTGCATCCAGACGATTTTTCCCAAATGAGGCGTAAAATTGAACGCTCCTATGAAGTAGATGATGAGGAAGAGACGGAACTTCATCAAAATATCAAAGAGATTGCAAACGCGTTTCGTTGGAATAATGCTCAAACGAGTGCATTCATAAAGAAACAACAAACGCGTAAATTAAAGCAAGTAGGGCAGATTGAAGAATTTGCGACAACGAGCTTGTGTAAAGAAGAATATCTAGCTCAGTTTTTCGGAGAAAAACGGAAAGATTCGTGTGGAAAGTGTAGTAGTTGTAGACATCTTGATTTGTTTTTAATGGATATTACTTCTAAATGGAATGAAGAAGAAAATGAAAAAAAATCCTTTGAAGAGAGCTTTAAAAAATTATTTAATCTCTGATTAAATAGAGTGATTTTTAAATATTTTATGCTACAAT
>CALIJD010000079.1 GCA_938017885.1 uncultured Granulicatella sp. | reverse complement strand
GAGAAGCATTACCGACTAAGCGGATATTGAGCATTCCGATAACGGCGCCGACTAATTTATTTAATCGACCGTTTTTTACTAGGTTATCGACACGAGCAAGAGCAAATAATAGCTTTGTGCTTGCTAAATAATCTTTTAATGTTGCAACCACTTCTTCAAAAGAAAGTTCTTGAGCAATCAGTTCATTTGCTTTTTGGACAAATAGAACCATTTCACCACTTGCTGAAAGGCTGTCGAAGACTTCTATATTTGTTTCAGGGGCCTCTTCTAATAACATATTTTTGGCTAATTGAGCACTATTTTGGCTTCCTGATAGACCACCTGTAATTGTAATGACAATAACATTTTCAGCACCTCTATAGGCCTCTAAAAAAGCATCTGGACTTGGACAAGCAGAAGCAGTTTTTTCCTTTGATTCATACATTTCAATCATCATAGCATCAATATCTAATGTTGCATCGTCTTTATAATGTTTCTCGCCCACTTGGACAGTTAATGGTACATTAATATATTCAGTATTTGTTGCTAGATTCTCGATTTCACGTAGATCACAACCAGAATCCGCAATTATTTTCCATTTCATAAGAGAATTCTCCTTTAGTAGTAAAGTTCATACAAGAGTAATATACTTTGAACTTCAAAACAAGTCAACTAATCTAATTAAAACTTAACATTTTAGTGGAATTTTAGCGCTTTCTGTACTATTGTTAAGGAGTAGAAATAAACTTAAAGGAGGAGTATTATGACTCAAACAATTTCTTTTGGGTATGGATCAAAGCCAGCTCAATTATTATCGAATAAATTAAATCGACATGGAGTAATTGCTGGAGCCACAGGTACAGGGAAAACTGTTACTCTTAAAGTTCTTGCTGAACAATTAAGTGAAGCTGGTGTACCAGTATTACTTTCTGATATAAAAGGCGATTTAGCTAGCCTTGCCGAAAAAGGTGAAGTAACTGAAAAGATTGCCGAACGATTAAAAAAAGTACACGTAGAAGATTTTGAACCAAGTTCTTATCCAGTAGCTTTTTGGGATATTTTTGGCGAAAACGGAATTAACATTCGTACAACCATTTCAGAAATGGGACCTATTTTATTATCTCAATTGTTAGGATTAAATGAAACGCAAGAAGGTATTTTAAACATTGCGTTTAAAGTTGCTGATGAACAAGGTTTATTATTAATTGATATTAAAGATTTACGTGTAATGTTAAATTATGTGGGAGCTCATGCTTCTGAATTACGTAACTTATATGGAAATATTGCCCAACAATCGATTGGAACTATTTTACGTAGTTTATTAGTGTTAGAACAACAAGGTGGAAATCAGTTCTTTGGAGAACCAGCTTTTGAAATTGGAGATTTATTTAAAACAGATGCAAGTGGACGTGGAACCATCAATGTATTATCTTCTGAAAAGTTGTTCCAAACACCTAAATTATATGCAACTTTCTTATTATGGTTCTTATCTGAGTTATATGAAAGATTACCTGAAGTAGGAGATTTAGATAAACCAAAACTAGTATTCTTCTTTGACGAAGCACATGTATTATTCAATCAAAGCAACCCAGCTGTACAAGCAAAAATTGAATTAATTGTACGTTTAATTCGTTCGAAAGGAATTAGTATTTTCTTTGTAACACAAAATCCAACGGATATTCCTAATGCGGTAGCCAGTCAGTTAGGAAATCGAATCCAACATGGCTTACGTGCGTTTACACCAGCTGAGCAAAAGAATGTAAAAGCAGTAGCTGAAACTTTCCGTCAAGAAGAAGGAAAAGATTTAGTTTCAGTGATTACGAATCTAAAAGTAGGAGATGCTGTAGTTTCTACTTTACAGGAAGATGGATCCCCAAGTTTTGCAGAAGTGGTTTCTATTTACCCACCAAAAAGTAAACTAGATGCGGTTGATGCATTTGTTCGCCAACAACTAGTGAATCAATCTCCATTTTATGATAAATATGCAGAAATGTTTGATCGTGAGTCTGCTCATGAGCAATTATTAGCATTAGAACAACAATTTCAACAAGAGCAAGAAGAAGTTTTAGCTCAAAGAGAAGCTGAAAAACAAGCAGAAGCAGAACGTAAAGAAGCTGAAAAGCAAGAAGCTCTTGCACAAAAAGAGGCTGAAAAACAGGCTAAATTAGAAGAAAAAGAACGTGAACGTCAAGAAAGAGAACTAGAACGTCAAGCACGACAAGCAGCAACTAAGAAAGGTGATTCTGCGATGGATCGCTTTACGAAAAATATTATGTCTAGCGTTGGACGTGAAGTAGGTCGAGTGATTACTCGCGGAGTAATGGGCTTGTTCAAAAAATAAGAGGAGGCTGTCCTATGGCAAATGTCGTCGTATTCTTAGCGGAAGGATTTGAAGAGATTGAAGGCCTTGCTACGGTTGATATTTTGAGAAGAGCAGGTCATATTGTTCATACAGTTGGTATTGGTGGACAAGTCATTACGGGTTCTCATAAAATTTCAGTGAAAGCTGATGATGAATTAGAGACATTTTATTGGGCTCAAATAGATGCCTTAGTGCTTCCAGGGGGAATTCCAGGGGCGCATCACTTAAGAGAGAATGAGTTTCTTATTCAAAAGCTGAAAGAATATTCGAAAAAAGGCAAAATTATTGCAGCAATCTGTGCAGCGACAATTGTCCTACATAGGGCAGGATTGCTGAAAAAGAAAAAGTTTACTTGTTATCCCGGTTTTGAAGATGAAATTAACGACGGAATTTATACAGGGACGATAGTTGAAAAAGATGGAAAAATCATTACGGGGTGTGGTGCAGCTGCAAGTTTCGAATTTGCTTATACAATAGCAGAAGCATTAGGAACAGATACCTCTTCACTTCGAGAAGGGATGCAATACAATAAGCTTTTTAAAAAATAATAGTAGAAAGATTTGC
>CALIJD010000078.1 GCA_938017885.1 uncultured Granulicatella sp. | reverse complement strand
TTTCGCAATTAGTTCTGTTAATTGAGCCGTCTCTTGAGGGTTCATCCCCGCTGCAGGCTCATCCAAGAATAAGATTTTTGGTTTTGTCGCTAAGGCACGAACGATCTCGAGCTCACGTTGTTGCCCGTAAGCTAAGTTTTTCGCCTTTTCATCTTTAAGTGTATCCAACTCAAAAATCTTTAGCAACTCAATCGCTTCTTCGCGCATTTTTGCTTCTGTATCATAGTATTTTTTCGTACGGAACAAAGTTGAGAATAATGAGTCACTTGAGTGTGAGTGCATCGCAATCATTACATTTTCTAGTACCGTTAAATCTTTAAAGAGACGAATATTTTGGAAGGTACGTGCCATTCCAAGGTTTGTACGTTTGTAAGGAGGAAGCCCGTTCAAGTTTTTCAATTGCCCATCTACTTCCAAACTTACGGTTCCTTCTGTTGGTTCATATACGCCTGTTAACAAGTTGAAGAATGTCGTTTTCCCAGCACCGTTTGGCCCGATGAGTCCGATAAGTTCTCCCTTGTTTACTTTCATAGAAACATTAGATACCGCGGAAAGTCCACCAAAGTTTTTAGTCAGTCCATTTACTTCTAATAACATTACTTCCCACTCTCCTTTGCCTCTTTTTTCTTAGAAAACTTCAAGTTCCCTAGTTTGAATTCCCATGTTCCAAGTAATCCACCCGGACGGAAGATCATAATTAAAATTAATGCTACTGCATAGATGATCATCCGTAATTGCCCAAATGGTTGTAGGACAAGGTTGATAATGCCAAGCAATACAGCTGCTACAAACGAACCTGTGAAACTTCCGATTCCTCCGAATACAACAATGATTAATACATCAATCGATTTCATAAACGTGAAGTCACCAGGTGTCACCGCTCCTAGCGTTGTCGCAGAAAGAGTTCCACCGATACTTGCAGTGGCTGCTCCTAATACGAAGGCCAAGATTTTGTACTTCGTCACTTGAACCCCCATCGATTCCGCTGCGATTTCATCTTGTAACACCCCATAAGTTGCACGACCAGCACTACTGAAAGTGTAGTTCAAGATTAAAATGGTTGTCACCACTAAGAAAATATAAGTAATCGTCCATGTGTTCGTTAAAGGAATCCCACTAATTCCGGCAGCGCCATTTGT
Organism: uncultured Granulicatella sp.; assembly: GCA_938017885.1. GTDB lineage: Bacteria > Bacillota > Bacilli > Lactobacillales > Aerococcaceae > Granulicatella. The sequence continues at coordinate 8,332 of CALIJD010000078.1, read as the reverse complement.
AATTTTCATATTGGTCACAGCTACACGAATGATTTCAGCAACCCCTAGAGTCGCAATCGCAAGGTAGTCTCCTTTTAAACGAAGCGTTGGTAATCCAACAAGAAATGCCACGATAACCGAAATGACAACCCCTACTGCCATTCCAGCAAATAGTCCTGGAAGACCGTTTATCATTTTCCCAAGAATCGCACCGCTATAAGAACCAATGGCGATAAATCCAGCATGTCCAAGTGAGAACTGTCCAGCAACCCCTAGAATCAAGTTTAATCCAACCGCATAGATAATATTGATCATGATAGTAATGAAGGTACTTTCGTAATAGAAGTTGATTACCCCTGTTTGTACAAGCACGAAAAGAAGAGCGTACATTCCCAACGCGAACAATGTCCAACGAATATTCTTTTTATGAAATCTTTGCATCTTCTTCACCTACACTTTCTCTCTGACATTTTTACCAAACAATCCAGCTGGTAATACGATTAAAATAATAAATAATAGGAAGTAAACCACTCCATCACGGTACGGTGAATACCCGAAGAAGCTTACCATTGTTTCTAATAGACCGATGAGATAACCGCCGACCATCGCTCCAGGAATACTTCCGATACCCCCAAGTACAGCTGCAACGAAGGCTTTTAGTCCGACTGTAATCCCCATTGTTGTAGAAATTGTATTGTAATAAACGCCAACAAGGACACCTGCAATCCCAGCAAGTGCTGATCCAAGCGCAAATGTAAATGAAATCACTCCATCTACGTCAATCCCCATAAGTTGAGCTGCTTTCTCATCAACGGCAACGGCACGCATGGCTTTCCCCATTTTTGTATAACGAACGATAAATTGTAATAAAGCCATTAATAAAACTGTAATCCCGAAAATCAGGATTTGCTTTCCATTCACTGAAACGTCTCCGAATAAAGTGAATGTCTCTATTCCAAAATCTGAAGGAAACGGACGGGACTCCGCTCCAAAGAAATAACTCATTGCATTTTCTAACAAGTATGAAACCCCAATGGCTGTAATTAAAGCAGCCACACGAGTCGATTTGCGGAGTGGCTTATACGCCACACGTTCAATGACAACTCCTAAAATGGCACAAGCCACCATCGCTACCAGTAAAGCGAGGAATACATTCAATTTCAAGACCATTACCGCAAAATAGCCAATGAATGCCCCCATCATATACACATCTCCGTGTGCGAAGTTAATCAGTTTAATCGTCCCATAAACCATGGTATATCCAAGCGCAATTAAGGCGTAAATACTTCCGACTGCGAGCCCGTTTACCAATTGTTGAATTAACAACTCCATATATTTTCTCCTTTCATTTCTATCCTTTATCTAGTGGAAAAGAGAGGCGGAAGAAACTCTCCGTGCCTCTCTTCAAAATATGCTTATCCTAAAATTACTCAGCAGAGTACTCTTGAGCACTTACTTCTTGTCCATTTTGGAACTCGATTACAACCGCTGATTTCACTGGTGTGTGATCAGCACCCATTGAGAATGTTCCTGTAACACCGTCAAAGTCTGTTGTTTCTGCTAAAGCTTTTGTGATTGCTTGAGGATCTGTTGACCCTGCTTTTTCGATAGCTTTCATTAACAATTGAGTAGCATCATAACTTAAAGCCGCAAAAGTATCTGGATTTGCACCAAATTTTTCTTTATACGCTTTAACAAACTCTTGAACATCACTATCTTTACTCAATGTTGAGAAGTGAGATGTGTAGTAAACGTTTGAAAGGTTTGCACTATTTCCTGCTAATGCTGCTAACTTATCACTTGAAAGACCGTCACCACCAACGATCGGTTGAGTGATTCCCATTTCACGAGCTTGTTTGATGATTAGCCCAACTTCTTCGTAGTAACCAGGTACGTATAATACATCGAAGTCTTTAGATTTCAATGTTGTTAATACCGCTTGGAAGTCTGTATCTTTAGATTGATAGTATTCACGTGCTACAACTGAACCACCGATTTTGCTATCAGTATAAGTTTTTTCAAAGGCATCTGCTAACCCTTTAGAGTAGTCATTACCTGTATCTTGTAAGATCGCTACTTTAGCTTTTCCGAATTTCTTGTTAACGAAGTTTGCTCCTACAACCCCTTGGTAGCTGTCAGAGAAACATACACGGTAGATGTATTCATAGACTGAAGATGCATCTCCTGCATTTTTCAATGTTACACCGTCTCCTGTTGTTGCTGGGAATACTGTTGGGATTTTAGCTTGTTCGTTTACAGGGATTGATACTGCTGCATCCCCTGTTGTTGCTGGTCCAACTACACCGACTACTTTTTCAGATGCTAATTTTTTCGCAACAGAAGCTACCTCTGTCTTGTCTGATTTGTTGTCATATGAAACGTATTTTAATTCCTTATCAAGTAACTTCCCTTTTTGTTCAACCGCTAATTGTGCTGCATTGTTCATTGAAGTTCCGTAAGTTGCTACGTTCCCTGTTAATTCGAAGTTCCCTCCGATTTTTACTGTGTTGCTATCTGCTGCACTTCCACAACCTGCTAAAATGGCTGCAACCACAGCTCCTAATGTGAATTGTTTTAATTTCATAAGATCCCTCTTTTCATACTTTAAATTTCTAAGATGAGAGTAGTATATAATATTCTGACAATTCTCGCAACTATTTTCTATTCATTTATAAAAATTTTTTCATAAAAATGAAAAAGTGCTTTTGTTTACAGAAAAAAAGACCGCCTTTACATCAGGCAGTCTCTCTTAAATCTCTTATTTTACTTCTGTATATCCAATCGCTTCTAATTTTTGAGCAGCCGTTGCAAAATCGTCAAAATATTTATCCACTAGCTGAGCATCTTTCAATTCAATATTGCCTTCAGCATTCGTTACTAAGTTTGAAAGACCAATTGCAAGCGTACGTTTCCCAGCATATTTATACTCTACTCGAACAAGCATCACAAGGTTTCCGTTCCCTTCGATTAAACCATCGCCATATCCTCTTTCACCTACACCACTGGATAATCCACGATAATAAGTTTTATCAAAAGTAACGGTCGCATCTGTGTACTTTTTGTTGATTTCTTCTTTTAATTTTTTAACAACTTCATCTTTGTTTTTTGCATCCTCAAATTTGTCAGCCACGGTTTTTAGACCTTTTACAGGAAGTGTGAAGCTTCCATCCCCTTCTAAAATATAGCCATTTGATTCTAAAACTTTATCGAAGTTTCCGTCAATTTTAATTTTAGCATCTTTTCCGTTTTCTAATTGTCCATCATTTTCAACTACAAAACGCATAGAAGCCACACGAGGATCGTTTACGCGAACTTTTGCTTTTCCTTTTTTGTTGAAACCTGTTGCTTCTAATGTCACTAATTTTGCTAATTCTTCAGAATTTAATTTCTTAACAGCCGTTAATCCCGTTACTTTCACTTTTTTCTCAGAAGGAATTGTCACAAATTTTTCTATATTCTTTGTGTTTGCGAACGTTAAAGTAACTTCTTCGTCATTTGATAAATTTTCACTCTTGCTTGGAGTTATTTTAACTTCAGCAACAGCCGCTCTTAATTCTGATTCCGTTTTGGCATCCGCTTTAGGATTCTCTACTAAGAAAGCGGTGATTAACTCCTCTGTATTGAATTGATAGGTGATACGTCCTTTTGTATCAAGGCCACTAAAAGCCGTTTTAAGGTAGTCTCCGGCATCTACTTTTTTAAATCCACAGGCAGCTAATACAACCGTTGCCATTAAGCATAAAAATGTTAATAACTTCTTTTTCATTTTAGTCCTCCTAAAGTATTAAAAAATCTTAAATATGTTTTATTATATTAAATCGTCTCAATAAGTGTCAATCTTATTAAGATTCCCAAATTCAACTTGATAGAAGTGTTTGTTCATGCTATGTTGATAGAAAGAAATTTATTAGAGGCACCATGAAAACCAAGATTCCAGTCTGGGAAACGATTCGCTTTACCTTCAGCAATTTAACGAAGCATAGTTGGATGTATTTACGCAATTCCTTATTCCTACAGCTATTTATCTCCGTCTTTGGATTTGGATTATTATCGCTAATTTTTAAAGGGATGCTCTTTTTTGCAGGTCAAGCCAATTTAACCTTTTCAAATTTTAAACATGTTTTATTAAACCCTTGGATGATTCCTTTCATCCTTATTTACTTACTCGCGTTTGCCTTTATTCTGTTTTTGGAGTTCTCGATTCTGATTTTTATGATCTATGGAACAATTCGAAAAACACATTTTTCATGGCGAACCAGTGTTAAAAATGCCTTTATTGAATTAAAGCAACTCCTAAACGGAAATTTTATTGCGTTTTTACTCTATTTTATAACGCTTCTTCCGATTATTAATTTAGGAGATTTAACCTTTATTTCCAAAAATATTTATATTCCTAGTTTCATAACGGGAGAAATCACCAAAACTGGGAGTGGCGTCATAATCTACACGATTTTAATTGTATTGCTCCTTTATCTTCACGCTAGAAGTTCCTTTGCAATTCCACTACAAATTCTGACAGATCAACCTTTTACTAAAAATATTCTACACAGTTGGAAGATTACTAAAGGGAATACGTGGAGACTCCTCTTTATCGTTGGTGTCGTCGAAGCTGTACTATTCATCTTTGTTGTGGCTATTTCCTTTTTGAGTGTTGCTTTGGTATCTCTTATCAATCCCGAAGGAGACAATGTTTTTCTACTGAGCAGTGTCCTCACGATTGCTAAACTCATTCAAGAGTTCATTATCATTTATACAAAAATGGCTACCTTCATTGTGATGACAAAAGTGATTCACGAGCGAAAACTAGTTTCCCTTCATTTATACCAACATCTTCCTGAAGTGAAACATAAGAGAAAAATCGTCACAGCCGTTGCTCTCATTTTTGTGATTGGAAACGCGGCCTCTACAACTCTATCAACCTATGCCAAAGATGCCATGCCTGACCAAGCAATTATCGGCCATCGTGGATATACTTCAAAGGCGGTCGAAAATTCCCTTGAAGGAATTAAAGCTGCAAAAGAGGCAGGAGCTACCATGGTAGAAATGGATATTCTCTTAACCAAAGATCATCAATTCGTGGTAATGCATGATTACAATCTAAAACGACTCGCTCGTCTGAATAAACGTGTTCAAAATATGACCTTAGATGAAGTAAGGGGATTACCGATTTATCAATCGGAATTTGCTAGCCATATCCCCACCTTCGAGGAATTTTACCGAGAAGCTAAAGATTTGAATATTCCACTCATCATTGAATTAAAACCCCATGGTGGAGAACCTGAAAATTATGTAGACCTCTTTATCCAAAAATATAAAGAGTTAGGCATCGATTCTTCTAACAAAGTCATGTCCCTTGATTTGAAAGTGATGGAAGAACTAGAAGAAAAAGCTCCAGAAATTAATACGGGTTATGTTATTCCCTTCCAATTCGGAGGATTTGGCAATCCAAAAGTCGATTTCTTTGTTATAGAAGACTTTTCTTATCAAGAATTACTCGTCCTAAACGCGCAGCAACAAGGACATGAAGTCTATGTTTGGACCATCAATAGTGAAGATGTCATCCAAAAATATTTGAATAGTCCTGTGAATGGGATTATTACTGATGAAGTTCAACTAGTGAAAGATTTCCAAGACGATTATAAAAAGAACAATACATTAATGGATCAGTTTTTACGAGCACTCGGAATTACTTTAGTGTTCAGTAAATAAATGACAAAAACAAGAGCCACTGTGGGATTTCCACAGCGGCTCTTTTCTATTTCATAGAGAGTTGATTATCCAATTTTTGTAACGCCACCCATGTATGGTACAAGCGCTTCTGGAATAGTCACACTACCGTCTTCATTTTGGTAGTTTTCAAGGATTGCTGCGACTGTACGTCCAACCGCAAGTCCTGAACCGTTTAAGGTATGCACTAATTCAATCTTGCCGCTATCTTCACGACGGAAACGAATTTTCGCACGACGCGCTTGGAAATCCACGCAGTTTGAGCAAGAACTGATTTCACGGTACGTATCTTGCGCTGGAATCCATACTTCTACATCATATGTTTTCGCTGCTGAGAATCCCATGTCTCCTGTACATAATACAATCGTACGGAATGGTAATCCTAAGCCGCGCAGTACATCCTCTGCGTTGTCTGTCATTTTTTCTAATTCATCAAATGAATCTTCTGGTTTCGCGAATTTCACCATTTCTACCTTATTAAATTGGTGAAGACGAATTAAACCACGAGTGTCACGACCCGCACTACCCGCTTCAGAACGGAATGATGGGCTAAGAGCAGTGAAATAAATCGGTAATTGCGCTTCGTCTAAGATTTCGTTTGCGTAGTAGTTTGTTAATGGCACTTCCGCTGTTGGGATTAATGTTAAATTGCGTTCGTCTGTTAATTGGAACACATCTTCTTTGAATTTAGGGAATTGACCTGTACCGTACATTGATTGTTCATTTACCATGTATGGTGTAATCATTTCTGTGTAGCCATGTTTTTCAACGTGTAAATCAAGCATGTAGTTGTAAATCGCACGTTCTAAGCGAGCTCCAAGGCCTTTATAGTATAAGAAACGGCTTCCTGATACTTTAGCTCCACGTTCGAAGTCTAAAATATCTAGCGCTTCTGCTACTTCCCAGTGAGGTTTTGGTTCGAAGTCGAATACGCGTGGAGTTCCTTCACGACGAACTTCTACGTTTTCTGTTTCATCTGCCCCTACTGGTACGCCTTCTGCTGCAGTGTTTGGTAATCGAGATGCGATATATTCGACCTTTTCTTCGACTTCGGCTAACTTTGCATCGGTTGCTTTGATGTCTTCACCGACTTGTTTCATTTCAGCGATTTTAGCACTAGCATCTTCCTTATTTCGTTTAAGAAGAGAAATCTCTTCCGTCACTGTATTACGGTATTGTTTTAATTGTTCTGTTTTCGTGATGAGTGCGCGACGTTCTTCATCCAAGTTGCGTAACTCTTCTACTGTTGCACGGTCTACACCGCGGTTTTCTAGAGCTGTTGCTACTTCTTCAAAATTCTCACGAATGCGTTTCATATCTAACATCTATTTTCCCTCCATTTTCTATATAAAAAAATACTCCGCCCCCGACTATTTCTAGTCTTAGGGACGAAGTAGAGTAATTGTCTTCGCGGTACCACCCGGTTTCAATGTTGCCATTGCGCTCATTTGTGAGATAACGGTTTTCTCCGGATAGCTTAATCAATGTTTTCGCTCTCGCACCGTATGTGGATTCGCTGGTCTCTCTTTGCTAGTTTTCACCAACCACTAGCTCTCTACTAAAGGATCGCAGGTACTATTCATACTGTATCATTTGTCTAAGATTGTACACGCCCTAAGCAAAAAGTGCAAGCCTTTTACTGTATTTTATTTAGAGGCTGTTGGAGTAAATACGTTTTGAATCTCGCTCCATACATTTCCAAAGAAGTTTTGAACTTTTTGAACAACTTGTCCAACAAAACCTTTTGCTCCACGGACACTTTCTGTGACCACATTCGATTGCTCCACATCGTAAGCAGCTAATGCTTCTACCGTTCCGTGATCTTTACCATCCACATAGCCTAGATTTTCACCCGGCATTTCAAAGGTCAATGTTCCAACTGTTTGTCCTGCTTGAACAGGCGCTTTTACTTTTCCATCTTCTGTTTTCAACTCATCTAACGGAATAAAGCCTATTTTAATTTGGCTAAGAGCTGTCCCTTTTGGAACGGCTGCAACAAAAGGTTTTCCATAGTCAACGCTCAGTGTTTCTTCCGTCCCTCCTTCCAGAGGAATCGGCGCTAAATTTTGTACGGATTTCCCAGGAGAACCGACAATAAGACCTTCGTACTTTTTGAACAGTTCATCCAAAAGATGTCTTGTGACTTTGAATCGGTTTAGTGGCTCTTTAGAACCCATGCTCACCACGATTACAGAAAATCCATTTCGTGTTGCTGTTGTCGTAATTGAAGCTCCACCGGATTCACTCGTTCCAGTCTTCAATCCTGTTACCCCTTCATATTCAAACAGGAGCCCTGGTAGTAAGTAATTGAAGTTATCCATTTTAGTTGTTCCTGAGCCATTTGGACGGAAAGTTTGAGTTGAAATCGACGAAATCTTCAAAATCTCAGGAAAATCATTGACTAAATTTTTAGCAATAATTGCAACAGAACGAGCAGACATACTATTTTCATCTTCGTCTCCAAAAGCTGGATTTTTTTCGCTGCCACCATATTTATTCGGTAATCCTGTTACATTAATAATCGTTGCATCTTTAATGCCCCATTGATTTAGTTTTGCCTCCATGCGTTCAATCCAATTCGCCTCGGAACCACCTATATATTCAGCGATAGCAAGAGTGGCTGCAT
>CALIJD010000077.1 GCA_938017885.1 uncultured Granulicatella sp. | reverse complement strand
ACCTGCGACCCATAGATTAAGAGTCTACTGCTCTACCAACTGAGCTAAGGAGGCATTTGTACTTAAGGTACTTAATCAGTATACTACCATCCCCATGGTAAATCAAGGGGGGGTTCTCGAGAAATTCATATTTCATCCGACAACCGTTTATCAAAACAGCCCTCTAAATTTTCATCAGAGGGCTTTCCTTATTCCAATCCCAGACTCACTTTCAGTCCTTCGTTAATAGTTTGCATAAATTCTGCATCTACTTGAGTAATTTTCTCAAGAATTCGAATTTTGTCAATCGTTCGCAATTGTTCAAGTAAGACAACGGAGTCTCGTTCGAACCCAAATTGGTCTTTTTTGATTTCAATATGCGTTGGGATGTTCGCTTTTGTATTCTTAGCTGTTATGGCTGCTACAATAACAGTTGTGCTAAAGTGATTTCCAACATCATTTTGAATGATGAGAACGGGGCGTTTCCCACCCTGCTCACTACCAATCACTGGAGACAAATCTGCTAAAAAGACATCCCCTCTTAAGATTTTATCAACCATTGATATACTCCCTTTTCACGCGATCAGAGATCATACAAATGACTTCATAAGCAATTGTATCTGCACGTTTAGCTAATTCAATTGCTGTAATTTCCTCTTCTTTGTTTTTCCCTAGAAGAGTCACCTTTGTTCCAACTGGATATTCATGAGGCAGGCGAATCATACATTGATCCATACATACTCTTCCAATAATAGGACAGCGAACTCCATCTACAATGACCTCTCCTTTATTGTAGGCGCGAATATAACCATCCGCATATCCTACTGGTAAGGTAGCCACCCATTGAGACTCTCTAGCTGTATAGGTTGCCCCATAACTCACCGTATCCCCAATTTCCAGTTTCTTCACCTTGACCATCTCGGTTTCCCATTGCAGAGCTGGAGTTAGATGTTCTTCATCTTCAATGCATAAGTCTCCATTAGAAGGATTAATGCCATACAAGCCGATTCCGTAACGGATAATATCACTATCTCCGGCACTATGCCAAATTGCATAAGCTGAATTCGAGCAATGAATGTGAGGAGGTCGTTCTTCCAATTCCTCAACCATACCATTGAATTTTTCTTCTTGTTTTGTTAAATGTGCGGTGTCTTCTTCATCTGCTGTTGCAAAATGGGTAAACATTCCTTCGAACTCGAATGGACCGTTTCGTAAAACAGCCTCAACTTCCGTTAATTCTTTTTCATTCACGACGCCAATACGACCCATTCCCGAATCTACAGCAACATGTACTTTTAAGGATGTCTCCTTTAATAGTGGAGTAACTTGTTTGAGCCATTCTACAGAGTCGATAGTAGCTGTAATTTGATTGCTAGCTAATAGTGGCGCATCTTCTACTCGGCTTAATCCAAGGATTAAGACGGGTTCCATAATCCCTGCTTCTCTTAACGCCAAAGCCTCATCTACATTTGCGACACAAAATCCCTGAACCCCTGCTTCTAAAGCAGCTTTGGCAACAGGAATCATACCATGCCCGTACGCATTCGCCTTTACAACTGCATAGACTTGTTTAGAGGGGCTCAATTTAGACTTTAGTTTAGAAAAATTTTGTTTAATAATTGATAAATCCACTACAACTCTCGTATTTCGATGGATTGCTTCTAACATGATGATTCATTCCTTTTTTTAATTGGATTCAAGTACGACAACGGCATAGGCATCATGATTCGTATGCGTAATCGATATCCATGTTTGATGAGAATAGCGTTCACATACAAGAACTGGTTTTCCTGTGGCATCATTCAACACTTCAATATCTTGAAATGAAACATGCTGTCCAATTCCTGTTCCAAGTGCTTTGGCATAAGCTTCTTTAGCCGCAAATCGACCCGCAAGGAATTCCACTTTTCGTTTAAAAGGGAGCGTATGATATTTTTCCAATTCTTTTGGTGTTAATACTTTTTCCAAAAAAGATTTAGGTTCTACAACGATTTTTTCAATACGTGACAATTCTACCGCGTCCATACCAAGTCCCTTAATCGCCATCCGTTTGTCGCCTCCTTCATTATGATTCATTCCTACATTTTAACAAATTTACCATCATTTGTCAGAAATTTGAACAATTCCTAAGAATTCCATAATCCAGACCACAAGATAACTTCACCAGCTTTTAGAGAAGACTGTACATCAATAATGCGCTGATTACTGCTCCCCCTAAATTGCAAGGTCAAATCTTTTTTAGCGAGTTCAAATCGTCCATCTACCAAAATATCAATCAAACTTAATAATTCTAACTTATCTTCAGTTTCTTGCATCAGCTCTTCCCAAGTATATCCTGTCCAAGACCAAATATCCTTTGTATTTCCATAAGCTTCCCGTAATGCTTTGACTAAAGACAGACAAACTCCTGTATTCAAAAAAGGTTCTCCTCCCAGAAGCGTCAACCCTTGGCAATAAGAAGCTCCAACATCTGAAACAATTTGCTCTTCTAACTCTTTAGTATATGGTATTCCGTAATTAAAATTTTGAGCGATCACATTATAGCAGCCTTCACAGGCAAAGAGGCAGCCACTCACATATAGTGAACAGCGTACCCCTTCCCCATCGACAAAATTATACGGTTTGTAACTGGCAATTTTTCCTTTGGAATATTGCTCACTCGTCCACTCCTTTGGTTTTGGATTATTCATCCTCCATCACTCCTAAAGCGTAACGTTCTTTGAGTTTCGGCATATGTTTTACACGAGAAGAAATTTCCACATGACGTCCATGTACCATTGGACGCGCTTGAGGGTTTCCAAGGTATCCGCAAGTCCGTTTTACAACATCACATGTTTGTGGATCATGGTTTTTACATTGCGGACATTCAAATCCTTTAGCAGTTGGCGTAAATTCACCATCGTATCCACATTTATAACAATGATCAATTGGGGTATTCGTTCCAAGATATCCCACTCTATCATATGCATAGTCCCATACGGCTTCTAAAGCTTTTGGATTTTGTCGAAGAACCGGGTACTCACAGTAATGAATAAACCCGCCCGAAGAAAATACTGGATAATCTTTTTCGAAATCAATTTTTTCAAATGGTGTTGGATTTTTACGTACATCGTAATGGAAGCTATTCGTATAATACTCTTTCTCCGTGATATCCGGTACCAAACCAAATTTTTCGATATCGAGTTTGCAGAAACGATCGGTCAAGCTTTCACTTGGAGTCGCATAAACACTGAAATGATAACCGTATTCGTCCCCCCATGCATCGGTATGTGCCTTCAATGCTTTTACAATCTCTAGAGTAAACTCCTTCGCTTCCGGATTCGTTTCCCAATTTGGACCAAAGAATGCTGTTGCAGCTTCGTAAAGTCCAATATATCCTAAAGAAACAGTTGCACGACGATTTTTAAAGAGAAGATCAACTGCTTCCCCGTCCTTCAACCGTTGCCCAAACGCCCCATAATGATATAACACAGGCGCATTATCTCTTTGCGCTTCCTTACAGCGTTCAACGCGGTACGTTAATGCGTCCTTACAGATTGCTAGTTTCTCTTCGAAAATTTCCCAGAATTTGTCAATCGAACCTTCCGCTTCTAGCGCAATTCGAGGAATATTCAAAGTAACGACCCCTAAATTCATTCGACCATCGTTCACTTCTTGCCCATTTTCATCCTTCCATCCTTGTAAGAACGAACGGCATCCCATCGGCACTTTAAAACTACCAGTTAATCGAACGATTTGATCATAGTTTAATACATCTGGATACATCCGTTTTGTTGCACATTCTAATGCTAATTGTTTTACATCATAGTTTGGATCGGTTGCCTCTAAGTTCACTCCACGTTTTAATGTGAATACTAATTTAGGAAAAATCGCTGTTCTCTTCTCTTTGCCAATCCCTTCCATTCTTACTTGCAGGATTGCTTTTTGAATACAACGTTCAAAACGACTCGTTCCAAGTCCAAATCCCAAAGTTGTAAAAGGAGTTTGCCCTTGAGAAGTATAGAGTGTATTGATTTCATATTCTAATGACTGCATCGCATCATAAATATCTTTTTCCGTTTTTTTCATCGCAAAAGCTTCTTGACGGTCCACTCCATCAATCCACTCCTTGGCGTCTGTTAAATGTTTTTGATAGTTTAATTCCGCGTAAGGAGCCAGTAATTCATCGACACGATTAGCCGAACATCCTCCATATTGGCTACTTGCGACATTCGCAATGATTTGAGCCATTTGAGCAGTTGCTGTTTGAATCGATTTTGGAGATTCTACCTCGGCATTCCCTATCTTGAACCCCAGACCTAACATATGTTCAAAATCAATTAAGCAACAATTGGTCAGTGGCATATATGGATGATAGTCTAAATCGTGATAATGAATATCCCCTTTTAAATGCGCATTGGCTACATGAGGAGGCAATAGTTTTAATCCAATAATTTTTCCAACTGTACCTGCCGTTAGATCCCTTTGCGTATTAAAAACTTTACTATCTTTATTCGCATTTTCATTAACCACGCTTGCATCTTTATTCGTTAATCGAGACAGCGCCCATTGGAAGTCTAGTTGATTTTTTCTACGTAAATCTCGATCAACTCTGTATGAAATATATGCTTGTGCTAATTCAGACTCCCCATCTTCAATTAAAAAATGTTCAATAATACTTTGAATTTCATAAATTTGAATAGTCTCACTAAATCTTCTAGAAATTTCTTGGAGAACTTCGTCTACGATTCGATTCAATTCTGCTTCTCTTTTAGCATCCATTTCTCCATTTAACTCTGTTTCTGCTTTAAAGATTGCTCGTTCGATTTTCTCCTTTTGAAATTCAACTTCTCGACCATCTCTTTTAGTGACTAATAAGGTCTTCAATTCTTGTACACACATCACAATCCCTCCTCAAAACTCTTGAATCTATTTTATCATGCTGAATTTAAAAATCAACCCCTAAAACACAATATATTGTGTTTTAGAGTCTTTATATTTTACAACATATAGTGTACGAAGTTGCAAAAAAACTCCCTGACATATCTGTCAGAGAGTCTAAATTGCTTTATTTTTGTGCATTTTTAACAGATTCGACCATCTTATCCCAAACGTTTTCCATATCTTGTACCAGTTTTAATTGTGTACGTGCTCGGTCCAAGTTTTGTCCTGGACGATTGGTTTGGTAGTAGACATCGCCATTGATGTAGTCCGTTAAGAAACGAATCCCTTGTTCCAGCGTAATCACGCGAGCCCCCCAAGGTAAGTATTCGAGTTCGGCTTCGGTTAAGATTCCGTTTGTTCCTTCGATAAAGCCTTTTACATACGTTTCATATAAATCAAAATCGAAGTTCACTTTTGTTAAATCGGATTCGTCCTCAGCGCAGTCATTAGCACCAAAACGAATCGAATCCCCAAAATCAAATAACACCAACCCCGGCATAACCGTATCAAGGTCCACGATGCATAGTGGCTCTTTCGTTTGGCTATCGAACATAATATTATTTAATTTTGTATCATTATGCGTTACACGAAGAGGCAATACGCCTTCATCTAGCAAATCATATAGTAAGAAGCAATCTGCTTTACGATCTTGAATAAAGTCGATTTCTGCTTGAACCTCTTTTACTCTGCCTACACGATCTTCTCGGATCGCTTCTTCTAATTGGCGATAACGATTCCTTGTATCGTGGAATTGTGGAATCACTTCTACTAACTGGCTTGCATCGAAGTCATTTAAATCATAGGCGAAGCGTCCAAATGCTTTTGCAGTAATATAAAACTGCTGCGGATTTTCTACTTTATCTAATGAATAACTGTTTTCGACTGAATCATAAATTCGCCAGTAAGATCCATTATCCAAGTTCGCCGTTAAATGCCCCTCTTTGGTGCGAATCACACGAAGCGTTTCACGAGAAGCGTCACGTCCTTCTGCTTCATATTTTTCACGTAGATAGCTTGTTACTTTCTCAATATTTTCCATTAATCCATGTACATTCGGAAAAATAGGATGATTAATCGCTTGCAATACATATTGCTTTTCTTTATTTTCATGTGTATGAGTAATTTGATAAGTTTTATTAATTAATCCATTCCCTAAAGGTTGAATCTCTACAAACTCTCCTGGTAGTTCATAATATTCATACGCCACTTTGGCATCCTTTAATGGATTTTCTACTACTGTCATTCCTTTTTCTCCTTTAGCAATTTACAAATAATACATTCCCATTGTACCGCTTCCAAGACTAAAAAGGAAGATATAATGCAAAAAAACATGCAGAAGAACACATCGGTTCCTCTGCATGAATCATTGATAAAAATATTATCTATTCTCCATAATTGCATCAATTAAGCCATATTCTAAAGCTTCTTGAGCAGTCATGTAGTTATCACGATCTGTATCTTTTTCGATACGTGATAATTTTTGGCCTGTTTGTTTTGCCAAGATTTTATTTAAACGTTCACGTGTTTTTAGGATTTGACGCGCTGCGATTTCGATTTCTGTCGCTTGCCCTTGCGCTCCTCCTAAAGGTTGGTGAATTAAGATTTCAGCGTTTGGTAATGCGAAACGTTTTCCTTTAGCACCAGCTGTTAATAGGAATGAACCCATTGAAGCTGCTAGACCCATCGCGATGGTTTGAACGTCTGCTTTAATAAAGTTCATTGTATCGTAGATGGCTAAACCTGCTGTTACGCTTCCCCCTGGAGAGTTAATATACATGTAAATATCTTTTTCAGGATCTTGTGCATCTAAAAATAATAATTGAGCGATAATCGCATTTGCCATGTCATCATGAACGGGTCCACTCACCATAATAATACGGTCTTTTAATAAGCGTGAATAAATGTCATAAGCGCGTTCTCCACGAGAGGATTGCTCGATAACTGTTGGAATTAAATTCATACTACTTCCTCCAAATCTAATATTTGTTTAAGTCTACTTCAATAGTCAATAAAGGTCAATTTATATGCTTCCTAATTAATAAATCTAAAAATCTTATCCCAAATTTCTTTAGAAAAAATATCGAGAGGATTTTTACCTTCACCAAGAACTGCATATCCAATCATTAAACCAAGAGCAAATAAGATGATGGCAATGACAAGGAAAACTAAAATACGCAATAAAGCAGTAAATAGTAAATTTCGACTATTCTTTAATTGTTCTTTCATGATTCTTCTGTCCTTTCATCATCAATCATATGCGCAGTTGGATTCATTACCACTTTCTTCGCACTAAAAATTCTACGAATTGCAGCAAAAATGCCTCTTTCAGATTTAATTCGATTTAATAAAATTCCTGTTCCAATTGCCACGCTTTGAAGTGGATTTTCTGCAATCATCACTGGAACCTGAAGTTTCTCAGAGAGCATGCGATCAATCCCATTAATCAAGGCGCCTCCACCGGTAACCATCACACCACGTTCGATAATATCTCCAGCTAATTCTGGAGGAGTTGACTCAAGAACAAGTCTTGCTTCTTCTCCAATGGTATCTAACATTTCTTTTAAGCAATGATAGATTTCATTCGTATAGATTGTCACTGTTTTTGGAAGCCCTGTCGTCATATCTCTTCCTTTGACAATCATATCAGATTCATTTTCAACTTCTACTGCACTTCCAAGAGACATCTTAATCGCCTCTGCAGTTCGTTCTCCAATGATTAATTGATACTTGTCTTTAATATATTCGGAAATCGCAAAGTCCATATTGTCTCCAGCTAATTTAATCGAGCGACTTGTCACTGTTGAGCCCATTGATAGAACGGCAATATCACTCGTTCCACCACCAATATCAATTACCATATTTCCAATTGGTGAAAAAATATCTAACCCTACTCCTACAGCTGCCACTTTTGGTTCTTCTTCTAAATAGATATTTCTTCCACCACATTTAATCGCCGCTTGAATAATCGCCTTTTGTTCTACGGTCGTAATATTAGTGGGCGTGCAAATTAAAATATCGGGTTTTGAAAACCAGCTGTTTAAGTTTAATTTTTGCATGAATAATTCTAATAATTGCTCAGTAACCGCAATATCCGCTATTACTCCACCTTTTAATGGATGATGAACATTGATTTCTTTTGGAGTACGTCCTACCATTTGATAGGCTCGTTCTCCGACTGCAATCACTTCTCCAGTACGCTCATCTAAAGCAACTAACGAAGGTTCATTTAAAATAATCCCGCGATCTTTTAGAAACACTAAAATATTCGCAGTTCCTAAGTCAATACCAATATCTCGAAGCATGAAAGTCTCCTCTCTTATAAACGTTCCTTCGTTTTAAATCCATTTTTAAATACTAAAAGAATATACGAGCCAATTAAAAATGCAGCTGCTAATCCTAAACTATACTGAATAACACCTAAAATTCCATATTTATCGACATTCAAGAAGAAATAAGGGAACGGTCCATCTGGATTATTTCCAATGGGGATTCGTGTAATTAACGCAATCGCAACAGAAATAATTGCATACGTCAATGGTAAAATTGTCCAAACAAACGGATCCCACCATTTATAGCAATGTCCTTTGTCAAATAGTGCCCAATCTAACAATGCTCCATAAGGAACAATATAATGCACTAGAAAATTTTCTATCGTCCAAAATTCTTCAGGTGTTTTTAAAGGAGCTAGCATAAAATGATACACCAGTCCTGTTAGAAGAATCGCAACGGTGATTCCACCTTTTAAGCGAATATCCCACTTACTCCAATGGCCTTCCTTACGGTATTTTAACAGTAAGTAAATTAGAAAAATAACTACTAGTAAATTAGATTGATTGGTGTAATAACGAATAGAATGCCATCCATGGAGAAACATCTCCATTAAGAATCCCACTAAAGCGCATATAGCAATGACCCCTTTAGAAATTAAACTTAGTTTCAAAAATATTTCTTTGTTCATTCCATTCCTCTTTCTAAAGACACTAATTCTCCTTATTATAGCATAAATGCTACAACAGTCGGTATTAATAGCCTAAACAAAAAAGGGCCGGCACTCGCCAACCCTTATTGGTAAACTAGATTAACTTCTTCGATGATTGATTAAATCATGCGGACTCACTACTGGAGTCGCATTCACCCACCTTGCAAAATTACGAAGTGGAATATACAGAATATAATAAATCACGATATTGAGCATTAATGTCGCTCCTAATCGTTCCACTAAGAACTCGTTCCAGCTCATGCTGACAACGCCTCTTAAGGCATATACGAAGTAAACAGATACTTCTGTCAAACTTAAAAAGAACACTAATGCTAATCCTAATGTAAATGGATTTTGCAAAATATTCGTACGCACTAAACGAATCATTCGTACAATGACCGCAAATATTCCCATATAGATTCCTAGAATTCCTGCGTAATAACTATCTACTAAGAATCCTGCAATCACTGAAAACCAAAACATCGCCTTATGATCAATCATAAAATTGAGCAATACAACTGCAATGATAATAATCCTTGGCGTTAAACTATAGCCAGAGCGCAGAAATAAAGTTGAAAAATGATT
>CALIJD010000076.1 GCA_938017885.1 uncultured Granulicatella sp. | reverse complement strand
GCTAATTGTCTTGCTACATACAATGCTTTTCTAGACAATTGCATGCGGTACTCATCTTCCTCTAAGTGATTCTTGCAAAGACATCCGTGCTTTTGAATCGAAAAATCAACTAAGTCCGTATCCCTATTACAAATGACGCAATGTTGCCACTCCACTTCGACTCCATAGTAACGTAGAATCTTGATTTCAAAGAACCTCAAAATTACCTCTGCATCGATTCCGTTATTAATGGCTTCAATCGAGTCCCACAGCAGTTGAAAGACCGTCTTGTTCACTATATGGTCATCCATCACCGCATCTGTTAATTGTGTTAAATACGCTAAAACAGCTTGAGCTTTTACATCATTTAACGCAATCGTTGCAGGCTTAATATCGTGACTATCCTTTAGAAAACTAAACCCATTTTGATGAATATGCCCCAGGAAAGTCGCTCTTGTAAACACCTGTGTTGCAGCCGTTAATGGATGATTGCTTTGCTGTGCATTTCGTAGAAAAAACATCAACTTTCCGTGATCTCTCGTCAAAATTTTTACGAGCATATCTTTTTCTCGGTACGTCTGTCTCATTATGACAATCCCATCAAAATAGTGATAATAATCCATTTGATTCCATCCTAATCTCTATAGTCTGTATCTTTATATCCGTATTCTTGTAGATTACTTTTACGTTTACGCCAGTCTTTTTCAACTTTTACCCACAATTCAAGATAAACCTTATTTCCGAGTAATTGTTGAATATCGCGTCTAGCTCTCGTCCCTATTTCTTTTAAGAGACGTCCACCTTTACCAATAATGATGCCTTTTTGAGATTTTCGCTCCACGATGATATTTGCATAGACATGAACCTTATCGAATTCATCTTTTTGCATTTTATCCACTGTTACAGCCACTGAATGAGGAATTTCTTCCTGCGTTAACTGTAAAATCTTCTCACGAATCAATTCAGAAACCACAAAGTATTCAGGATGGTCAGTGATTTGATCTGCTGGATAATATTGTGGACCTTCCGGAAGTGAGTTAATAAGTGCTTCCATTAACTCATTCACATTATTTCCTTGTAATACTGAAATTGGAAAAACTCCCGCGAAGTCAAGTGCGTCTTTATAACTTTCGACACGTTCTAATAATACTTCTGGCGTTACAAGATCAATTTTATTCAACACTAGGAAAATCGGTGTCTTAATCCCTTTTAGCTTTTCAATGATGAAGTCGTCTCCTGGTCCACGTTTTTCACTAACATTGACCATAAATAAGACTGCATCCACTTCTTTTAAAGCAGAATAGGCACTCTTCACCATGAATTCACCGAGCTCATGTTTTGGTTTATGAATTCCAGGCGTATCTAAAAAAACAATCTGAGCGTTATCTTTCGTATAGACTCCTTGAATTTTATTTCTTGTGGTTTGTGCTTTATCAGACATAATGGCAATCTTCTGACCTAACACATAGTTCATAAATGTTGATTTGCCTACGTTAGGGCGCCCCACAATCGCTACAAATCCTGATTTAAATGATTTTGTCATACTCTCTCCTTAAAAATGAATCCATTTTGGCAAAATTATAATTATCGCAATAACTACTGTAAAACCTGCGCTTAACAATACTCCACCCGCTGCAATATCTTTTGCCTTTTTAGCTTCAATATGATATTCCTTTTTCACTAATAAATCTACCAAATTTTCAACAACTGTGTTTAATATCTCCATGACTAATACTAAAAATATACAAAGTAATATAAAACACCATTCGAGTGCAGTTAATCCTGAAATGAAACTTATCAATATGGCCAATGCTGCCATGGACAAATGAGCTTTCATATTCCGTTCTTCATGAATAACTGTTTTGATTCCGTGTAGTGCATGTTTCATAGAAGTCAAAAAGGTTGAATTTTTTTCTGTTTGTCTATCCGTCATTTCTAGTTAACCCATAAGCTTCTAAGATTTCTTGTTGCAATCCTGTCATTTCAGCTTCCTCTTCTTCAGTTTGATGGTCATAGCCATTTAAATGTAAAAATCCGTGAAGCGCTAAAAATCCAAGTTCTCTTTCAAGAGAATGACCATAATCTTCTGCTTGTTCTTTTGCACGGTCTAAAGAGATGACAATATCTCCAATTGAAGTCACGAAACTATCATCTTCCTCCATAATTGACTGCATGCTTGCAAAATCATCATCATCATCATCCAATGCAAAACTGATAACATCCGTTACTTTATCGATATTTCTGAAATCACGATTGATTTCTCGAATCCGTTCACTAGATACGAAAGAAATACTACATTCTTTTGTTTGAGGTATTTTTAGAAAATCTGCTGCAAAAGATACCACCTTATGAACCAGTTCTTGATGACTTTCTGGAACTACTTCTGTTTCATCAATAATTTCAATAATCATTATAAAATCTCCTTTATTCATGTCACTATTATTTTAACAAACTCCCTACATTATTGGAACTTTGACGAATGTTGAACTAAACATTAAATAAAAAATGATCCTTTCCCGAAAAATTGTTCATTAAACAATCTTAAAGGAAAGGATACTAACTCTTAACTAGGTTTTTTTACAATTTTTGGATACTCTATCCGCGAATGGAATGTTCCGTTAAGAGAAGCCACAATATTTTTTTCTATAATGGACAACTCTTTCATCGTAATATCACATTCTACAAACTGACCATCTTCCAAGCGATTCATAATGATAGAATGAACCAAATTTTGAACTTTTTCTAAAGTAGGCTCTTTCATCGCTCGTGTAGCAGCCTCTGCACTATCTACAATATTAATGACTGCTGACTCTTTGGTCTGAGGTTTTGGACCAGGATATCTGAAATCCTCTTCAATCGCATCCGGATTTTCTTTTAGAGCTTCTGCATAAAAATATTTCATCAAAGTAGTTCCATGATGTTCTGCACAAATATCAATTACTGATTTTGGCAATTGATGTTCTTTTAAGATTTCTACTCCTTTACGAACATGATCAAAAATGATTTCTTTGGATTCATAAGGTCCAATCATTTTATGCGGACTTTCCATATGCGCAGGCAAGTTTTCAATAAAGAAAAACGGGTGCTCTGTTTTTCCAATGTCATGATAATAGCTTGCTACTCGTGCTAATTGAGAATCTCCTCCAATTGCCTCAACACAGTTAGCTGAAATATTAGCCACCATTAGACTGTGGTGATAAGTCCCAGGAGCTTTTGTAATTAAATCTTTTAACAGAGGTTGATTTGGATTGGATAACTCTGCCCATAAAAGGACTGAACTATCCTCAAAAAGGTAAGTTAGATATGGCATTAAAATTACTGGAATTATATACGATAAAAATCCACTAATCGCTGCAAATGCAAATAACCAACCAGATTGAGTAGAAACTAGTTCATAATTACTAAAAAATACAAATGGAATCATTAACGAAACAGGAATTAGAATTTGTAAAAGTAATTGTTTAAACCAAGATAAGTTTTTCCAATAAACTTCTTGAACAACTCCTAACCAAGCTGCAAGAGAAAAATAAACAGTTGTTAATGCTATTTCAGTATTGATATTGTCACTACCAAACATAAACCAGACTAAAATCGGATAAACCAACATCGCAATAATTGTGAAGAAAAATTTTGAGGTTAATTTATAAATAAGATAGATTAATCCAGCAATTGGAAAAGCAACACCAATATAATCAATCCCTCTATTTTGCAAGAACGATAAAATTTTCAACAGTACAGCGCCCATTGAAAAAACAAAACTAAAAACTGTTAATTCATTCAAACGGGTATCCCAGTCTTTACTTGAAACTCCCACTTTATATCGAAGCGAGAATACTAGTAGACTAACGATAAAGATTCCAAGGAAAATCAAGTAACTATAGAGTTGATGATAATTGTTTGTTGTCCCAT
>CALIJD010000075.1 GCA_938017885.1 uncultured Granulicatella sp. | reverse complement strand
TTTTCCTGCTTCATTACGGTTAATACCGACATCGATTACAACGGCTCCTTCTTTCACGAAGTCTTTTGTAATCAGTCCTGCTTTTCCGACTGCACTAATCAAAATATCAGCGCGTTTAGCAACTTTAGCTAAATCTTTCGTACGACTATGGCAAACGGTAACGGTCGCTCCATGATTCAATCCTAAAAGTGCCATTGGCCGTCCCACAATTGTACTTTGACCAATGATAACCATCTCTTTTCCAACAAGGTCAATATTGTATTCTTTGAAAAATTCCATAATACCTTGTGGTGTACATGGAACAATTGATTCATCCTTTTGCAGTAACTTTCCTAAGTTCACTGGATGGAACCCGTCCACATCTTTTTCAGGAACAATCGCTTCTAAGACCTCTTCTGTATCGATGTGTTTTGGCAAGGGCAATTGCACCAAAATACCGTGAACACTATCGTCATGGTTCAGTGTATTCACGTATTCTAATAGTTCTTCTTGTGTTGTTTCTTCAGCGAGGCGAATCACATTTGAATGAATGCCTACTTCAGTAGCAGCGCGTTCTTTATTGCGCACGTATACTTGGCTAGCTGGGTCTTCTCCAACAAGAATAACCGTTAGTGAAGGAGTCCCTCCACCACTAGAAAGCTGTTGTACTTCCTGTTTTAGTCCTTCTCTTATTTTTCCAGCTAATGCTTTCCCATCTAGAATTTGCGTCATAGAAGTCTCCTTTTTTTAATTAATCATGTAAACTTGATAAAAACAAAATATGTATGGTGAAAATAACAAATGTGTGAATTCACATATATGTTAATTTTCTTGGTGCATCCAAGGGATTGTGCTCTGACTTAAACGCAGTGGTTTATTGGCTTTCTAAGTTGAAGTAAAACTGCAAATAATTCATATTGAAATGTCTTATAAATAAACATTTAAATACTATCTGCAATGCCCACACCCAAATCCTTCGCACTGTGAAGGATTTTCCAACGTTCCATTTCTGATCGCGATTACTCACATCCTTTAAAAAAGAGTCTGAAACGTTTGCTTCAGACTCTCCTCTTAGAATCTTACCCATTTACAAAGTTTGATAAGATACCATTAATAAATTTCGCTGATTTTTCATCACTGTATGTTTTGGCAATTTCAATTGCTTCGTTTAACGCTACAGTTTGTGGAACTTCTAATTCTGGAGAAGTCATCTCAAAGATTGCAACTCGCATGATGATCAAGTCTAAACGTACAATACGATTTAATTTCCATCTCTTAGAGTGTTTTTCAATTAATTCATCAATCTTTTCGAGATTATTTTGTACTCCTCTTACTAATGCTATGCTGTAAGTAATTTCCGGAACTTCGTTTAATAAATCTTCTTCCGTAATTGCATCGCTAGAATAAGGTGAATCTTCTGAGCATTCCAACGCAAGACTGAGCGCATCCACAATGTGCATTTCAGGAGTCATATCTAATTGATATAATGCTTGAATTGCCAATACACGTAGTGCTCGTCTTTTTAATGGTTTTCGACTCACTATTCATCCCCCAATTCAAATAATTCAGTTTCTTCTTGCTTAACCGGTAAAATTTCATGAACATGAACATTTACTTGTGAAATAACAAGTTCACAACTGAATAGCAATTGTTCTTTAATTTTGTTTTGTAATAATAATGCTGTTTTAGGAATAGAAACCCCATAGTCTACGTTTCCGTAAATATCAATCACAAAGGCTCCATTTTCCTCTGTTAAGTATGCCCCTTTAGATAATTCTTTCCCACCAAAAATGGTATTTAAAAAGCCAGGAACAGGATAAAATCCTTTTACTTGTGCAGCTACAATCCCTGCAATACTTTCAATTACTTCAGGTGCAATTTCAATTGCTCCTAGTTCTTTATCTTTAGAATATTTCTTCATTTGTTCCATTTTGTAACCTCCTTTTTTACTAGAAAATTACTCTTTAAAAGATTTTCTCAGTCTCATTTAGTTTACCATGAAACAGGTATTCTAACAACTACAGTCCATTTTAAAGGATGATTAATTCACGAGGAACT
>CALIJD010000074.1 GCA_938017885.1 uncultured Granulicatella sp. | reverse complement strand
TTTGTCCGCGCAGAAGAATACGATATCTCCTACTTCAGCATTGATACGTTCACGAAAAGCTGCTTCTTGGTTCACGATGAATTTCGCGATTGGTCCTTTTAGACCATCTTCTTCTACTTTAATCCATGCTAAACCTTTAGCACCAAATTTCGCTACAAAGTCCGCTAAGCTATCTGCATCTTTACGAGAGTACTCTGAAGCTAGCCCTTTTAAGTTAAGAACTTTAACTTCTCCGCCGTTTTCAACACATGAGCTGAACACTTTAAGATCTGAATCTTTCATAATATCACTCACGTCGATTAACTCTAAATCAAAACGAGTGTCTGGTTTATCGTTCCCATAACGAGCCATCGCTTCTGCAAATGAAATACGTGGGAATGGCGTTTGAACATCCACATTTAATGTGTCTTTCATTACTTTCTTTAATAAGCCTTCCATCATTTCTTGAATTTCTTCTGCTGATAGGAAACTTGTTTCGATATCCACTTGTGTAAATTCTGGCTGACGGTCTCCACGTAAGTCTTCGTCACGGAAGCAACGAACGATTTGATAGTAACGGTCTAACCCGGCACCCATTAACAATTGTTTAAATGTTTGTGGTGATTGAGGTAATGCATAGAAGCTTCCTTCGTGAACACGTGATGGAACTAAGTAGTCACGCGCTCCTTCTGGTGTCGATTTTGCCAAAATTGGAGTTTCTACATCAATGAAACCTTCAGTATCTAAGTACTCACGAATCGAACGTGTAGCTTTATGACGTAAGCGTAAATTTTCTAATACTGGACGACGACGAATATCTAAATAACGATATTTCAAACGTAATTCTTCTGATGGTTTTTGTTCGTCATCGATATAAATTGGAGAAGTTTTCGCCTTAGAGAATACTTCTACTTCGTCTACTAACAATTCATATTTACCCGTTTTAAGATTTGGGTTTTCTAACCCTTCACCACGAAACGCTACTTCACCTGTAACTTGAATCACGTATTCAGAACGTAATTTTTCAGCGATTTCAAACGCTTCTTGGTTACGTGCGGGGTTGAAGACTACTTGCATAATGCCTTCGCGGTCGCGTAAGTCGATGAAAATAACTCCACCATGGTCACGACGTTTTGCCACCCAACCATCTAATGTCACTGTTTGTCCCACCAATTTTTCACTAATGAATCCGCAATATTCTGTTCTTCTTTTCATATCCATCCCTCTTTCTATTTACCGAAGTACTCGTCAATAGCTGTTGTATCCATTGTGATTTGACGATAAATACTATCAAAATCACTATATAGCTCTTGTAAATCAACTTTCACTTCTTTACCAGTCTTCATGACTTTCACTGGTACTTGTTTTGTTTCTAATTCTTCTTCACCGAGTGTAATCACCACTTTTGCCCCATATTTTTGAGCATTCTTAAATTGTGGTTTTGCTTTACGTCCAAAGAAATCGCGGTCTACCGAGTATCCTTGTTGACGTAGTGAAATTGAAAGTTTTAACACTTCCTCTTCCGTTGCTTCACCAAGTCCAACCACATAGACATCTAATTCTTGTAATTCAGGAACTTCAACTTGTTCATCTTTCATTAATAAGACAAGCCGTTCCAATCCAATACCGAAACCAAATCCTGGTGTTTCAGGTCCATCGAGTTCTTGAACAAGACCATCGTAACGTCCACCACCACAAATCGTAGTCTTTGCTCCGAATGATTTTGAATCCGTCATGATTTCAAAAATAGTATCTTGATAGTAATCAAGTCCTCGAACCATTGTTTCATCAATTTCATATGGAATCTCTAGAGCATTTAAGTATTGTTGTACTTTTTCAAAGTGCGTGCGTGCTTCATCTGATAAGAATTCTAAGATACGTGGCGCATTCTTCACTATTTCAATATCACGTTTATCTTTACTATCTAAGACACGTAATGGATTTTTGTGAAGACGATTTATAGAATCTTCACTGAGTTTATCTGCAAAAGGTTCTAGGTAACTAATTAATGCTTTACGATATTGAATACGGTCTGCAGTTTTTCCTAATGAATTAATCACTAAGCGCATATTCGATAACCCTAGTTCTTTTAATAAATCCCAAGCCATCGCGATTGTTTCAACATCTGTAGCTGGATTTGTAGACCCAAAAACCTCAACTCCTAATTGGTGGAATTGACGAAGACGACCTGCTTGAGGACGTTCGTAACGGAACATTGGCGCCATATAATACACTTTATAAGGTTTCTTATGTTCTGGTCCGAATAATTTATTTTCTACATAGGCACGTACAATTGCTGCAGTTCCTTCTGGACGAAGTGTAATGTGACGATCTCCTTTATCGTAGAAATCATACATCTCTTTTGAAACGATATCGCTTGTATCCCCCACACCACGGCTAAATAAATCGTAGCTTTCAAACATTGGTGTACGCATTTCTTCAAATTGATAATCGCCTAAAATGATGCGTGCTGTTTCTTCGATATAATGCCAAATTTTAAGTTCTTCAGGTAATAAATCGGCTGTTCCTTTGGGTTTTTGAATCATATGAATCATCCTTTCTTTCGATAAAAATAAAAAAATCCCAACTTCAATAGAAGTCAGGACGAAAATTTCGTGGTACCACCTTAGTTTGGAAAGAGCTCTTTCCCTCTTAATGATAACGGAATTACCGGAATAACTTTGCATTATTCTCCTCAAGAGTGTCTTCCCTTGTACGGTTAGAAGCTTTCAGCCACGGCTTCCATCTCTTTAGTGTACGTCTTATGTCTCTGTCTAAGGATTTATATTGTTGGTATAAAGAATACTAGAGGAACGTGTATTTGTCAAGAAAATCTAATTATTTTTTAATCTCAAACTTTACTAAAAATGAAACAGCAAAATGTAACATATATGTTACATTTTGCTGTTTTTTCTTTTACTGAATTAACTTATCAATCGC
>CALIJD010000073.1 GCA_938017885.1 uncultured Granulicatella sp. | reverse complement strand
GTATGAAATGACCGTTGTAGAAGTATGTGCGGGAAGTATTGAAGATTGCCTCATTGCCCAAAAAGAAGGAGCTCACCGCATTGAATTAAATAGTGCGTTGTTTCTAGGAGGATTAACTCCCAGTTTAGGAACATTGAAGACAGTGATTGAAAAAGGAGTGACGCTCCCTATCATTTGTATGGTTCGCCCGCGCGGAGCAGGTTTTTGTTACACTCAGGAAGAATTTGAAAGTATGATGTTGGATGCAAAGCTATTATTAGAAGCAGGGGCAAGTGGACTCGCTTTTGGATTTTTGAAAGAAGATAAAACGATTGACTGGAATCGTACAAAACAAATGATTGCCCTATGTCAGCAATTTCATGCGGAAAGTGTATTTCATAAAGCTTTTGATATTGTTCCTGATGTATATGAGGCGATTGAGGGATTAATTCAATTAGGCTGCACGCGCATTTTAACAGGAGGGCAACAGGCTAACATCGAAAAAGGGATCCCTTTATTAAAGAAATTGCAAGAAAAATATGGTGAAGAAATACAGCTCCTTTGTGGGGGAGGTGTAACTAAAGAGAATATTCAATATTTAATCCAAGAAACAGGAATTTATCAAATACACGGTAGTTTTAAAATGTGGAAGGTTGATCCAACGACAAAAAATCATGGAATGAGTTATGCCTATCATGAAGGTGGAGACTACGAACAAACGAATGAACTTTTATTAAAAACAGTAATGGCACTTATTAATCGTTAGGAGGAGTTAAAATGGGTAAAAGAATGCTGAATTGTGTTGCGAGTGACTTTAAAAAAATGAGAGGAAACGCACTAAAAAAAGCGATTGAAGCAGCAGAAGGTAGAACGGTTTGTTGTGAAACGGTTTGTGTGAGACCGACGTTTTTAAATGAATTATCCAATGCTGAAATTGCAAAAGCATTTGGAGCGGATATGGTCTTATTAAATGGATTTGATTGTTTCGATCCACTGATTTTCGGAGCAGAAGAAAGTGAAAATCCAGTGCAACGGGTTAAAGAGCTCAGTGGATTGCCGATTGGAGCCAATTTGGAACCAGTGGATGAACATGCAGAAATGTTAGAGTCCAGAATTGAAATTGCCCCCGGAAGAAAATGTACAGCTGAAACAGTATCTAGAGCTGAAAAACTCGGTTTAGATTTTATTTGTTTAACTGGAAATCCTGGGACAGGGGTGACGAATGAAGCTATTGAAAAATGTATTTCGATGGCAAAATCCCATTTTACAGGAATCGTGATTGCTGGGAAGATGCATGGAGCAGGCTCAAAGGAACCTGTTATGAATGAAGAAATTGCGAAGAGATTTATTCAAGCCGGAGCAGATATTCTATTAGTGCCAGCGGTCGGTACTGTACCCGGATTCACGGATGAAGAACTAGTGGACATCGTTAAAGTGGCTCATGCGAATGATGCACTTGTATTATCTGCAATTGGAACAAGCCAAGAAGGGTCTAGTAAGGAAGTAATCGAACAAATCGCTATCCGCAATAAGGTAGCTGGCGTAGATATTCAACATATTGGCGATGCCGGATACGGTGGGTTAGCAACCGTAGAAAATATTTACGCAATGTCGGTTGCGATTCGAGGGGTTCGTCATACGGTAGCTCGTATGGCACGATCAGTAATTCGATAATAAAAAAGAAGAGCACACTAGCTTTGAGGGCTGGTGTGCTGGTTTTTTGTGTAGAGTTTTATAGGTACAAAGTGCAGTGGAGTACATTAGAGTTGATATTGCAATGTCTTATATTACATATACTACAATACAAATGGCAATGCCCACATCCAAATCCTTCGCACTGTGAAGGATTTTGCACGGCTTTACAAGTCGCTTACGTCCTTAGGCATCACCATATTTATACGCATCCACGTATACGCAGTGGTTTATTGACTTTCTTTTCATCACTCGTGATTCAAGAAAGTCTAATAAACTGTGCGGGCGAAAGACTACGAAGCGAAAAAGACTCGCACTGCGAGTCTTTTTCTAGCTTCTGTCTTTCTGCCTCGTATCCTAGTAGTTGAGTTCGTAAAAGCAGAGACTCAAGCCTTTCTCGCTTTGTCCGCACGACTTTACAAGTCGCTTACGGCAAAGCTCGAACCGTCATCGTCTCTGAACGCTTTTGCTCACATCCTAATTATTTTGCAAATCCTCCACCTCAGCGACTGAGTAGTCTTTTTTCTCGAGGCCATCGACGATTTGTTGAAGGGTGTCTTTTGAAACACCAGCTGGTAATGTAATCAATAGACGACGTAAGCTTTTATCTTTTTCAGTATCGATAGTCATTACGTTTGCGATGGAAGCGTACTTGTTAATCACTTTTGAGATATTTGCAAGGGCGCCTTTTTCACCGCCTGAAATAATGGTCAATACATAAGAGCCATTTTTCACGTTCCAAGATTCTTGAAGCATGCCAAGGAGACTGCTGTGTGTCAAGATTCCGTAGAAGCGTTGTTGTTTATCTAAAACAGCAATATATGGTAATTCTTTGATGGTAAAGAATACTTTGAAGAAAGAACTATCTACACTAATAAACTTCGTAGAATTCTTAATGAGATGTGTAACAGGAAGGCTCATATCACCACCGTTTGCTTTGTGGCGATAAATGTGCATTTTATAAATATTTCCTCTAAAGAAAGTTTCTGTTTCATCTAATACAGGCACACAACGATATCCTGATTCTTCTAAAATCGTAATGGCTTCTTCTAACGTGCATGATTCCTTAACGACCGTTAGATTCTTTTTTGGAACTACAAGAGATTTTAATAACATATTCATTCCTCCTATATATGTCTTTCTTAATAATAGTACCATTTTTTGAGAGAAATGTAACTAGAAAAGTGAAGAAATGATGAGAAAATGAGAATGGATAGAGAAGAAAAACGATAAAATGAAGATTCTAACATTAAAGAACCATTACAAAATAATACTAAATCTTGATTTTTCATCAAAAACTGATATGATATCTCTATACCATTTCATAGAATGGGAAAAATCTATAGTTAAAAGGGGTTAACAAAATTATGACAGCTGATTCAGATGGGAGTTCGTTGGGAGTCCAGATCTTAATCATTGTATTATTAACTGCATTAAATGCATTTTTTGCTGCAGCGGAGATTGCGTTTGTGTCCATTAATCAAGGAAAAATGGCACAAAGAGCGCAAGAAGGAGATAAAAAAGCAATTAAAGTAATGCGCTTGTTAGAGAATTCAGATGAATTTCTCGCAACAATTCAAGTAGCGATTACATTTGCTGGGTTCTTCTCGAGTGCGTCTGCCGCAACAAGTTTCTCTTCACGAATCCAACCATTATTAGGAAACATTCCTGGAGCCGAAACATTAGCATTAGTGATTGTGACGGTCGTTCTATCCTATCTCACTTTAGTTTTTGGGGAATTATATCCAAAACAAGTGGCGTTACAAGTGGCAGAACCGATTGCGTTACATACTGCAGGGATTATTTTGTTTGTCAAAAAGATTTCAAAACCATTCGTATGGATTTTGACGTTCTCAACAGGATTATTAAAACGAATGACACCGATTGAATTTACAAAGGTGGAAGAAAAATTAACACGTAGCGAGATGAAGTCTCTA
This sequence comes from uncultured Granulicatella sp., assembly GCA_938017885.1. Lineage (GTDB taxonomy): Bacteria > Bacillota > Bacilli > Lactobacillales > Aerococcaceae > Granulicatella. The sequence goes on along the minus strand of CALIJD010000073.1, from coordinate 576 downwards.
CTTGCCAATAGCCGTAATGACGGGGCGATTGATATTTCCGAGTTTGCGATGATGCAAGGGGTTCTTTCTCTAGATACAAAACTTGCACGTGAAGTGATGGTTCCTCGTACGGATACATTGATGCTGGATGTCGATGATGAGTTAGCGGAGAACCTAGAGATTATCTTGAACTGCTCCTACTCACGTCTTCCTCTTTATGAAGAAGATAAAGATACGGTTATCGGGGTCGTTCACGTGAAAGATGTCTTTCGAGCAGCCAGAGAGCAAGGATTTGACAATATTGATTTACGTGCCTTAGCGCATGAACCAGTATTTGTACCATCGACGATTTTCGTAGATGATTTATTAGTAGAATTTAGAAAAACTCGTCAACACTTAGCGGTATTAAAAGATGAATACGGCGGGGTTGAAGGGATTGTTACATTAGAAGACTTGATTGAAGAAATCGTCGGAGATATCGAAGACGAGTACGACGAAGAAGAAAAAGAAGTCGTAGAAATTGATGAAAACAACTCAGAAATTGATGCGGGAATGTCCCTCGATCGTTTCAATCAAATTTATCAAACGTCATTAGAG
>CALIJD010000072.1 GCA_938017885.1 uncultured Granulicatella sp. | reverse complement strand
ATGGTTGCATAAGCAATTACTTGATAATAATCAAAACTACTTGCAGGATAAGCAAATCAGATTCCAACAATTAGTAGAGAAATTAGATTTACTCAGCCCATTAAAAATCATGACACGTGGATACGGTATTGTGTTTAAAAATGGAACAATCGTAAATTCAGTAGAACAAATTGAAAATAATGAAGAAATAGAGATTCGTTTAAGTGATGGTCTTGTTAATGCGACCGTTAAAGAAAAGAATAAGGAGAGTTTATAATGGCGAAAAAAACCTTAAAATTTGAAGAAGCAATGTCTGCTTTAGAGCAAATCGTAAGACAATTAGAAAGCGGAAATGTTCCACTTGATGAAGCATTAGATAAATTTAAAGAAGGAATGGAACTTAGCCAATTTTGTAATGAAACATTGACAAAAGCAGAAGAAACTGTTCGAGCAATGATTACAGTGAATGCAGAAGGAAAAGAGGCATAGTCCTATGGTGAAGGCTGTAATTCAACAACTTCAACAAGACGTAGCCAATCACTTAACAAAGCTTATTGAAGAAAGACCAACAGAAGCTCGCTTGAAAGAAGCCATGCTTTATGCGGTACAGTCGGGTGGGAAACGTATTAGACCTCTCTTAACGCTTGCAGTTGGTTTTGCTGGAACGGCGAGCAATGAAGCAGTGTTAGACTTAGCTTGTGCTCTAGAGATGATTCATACGTATTCCCTTATTCATGATGACTTACCTGGAATGGACGATGATGACTTGCGTCGTGGTCGTCCAACTGTGCATAAGGCGTTTGACGAACCAACTGCCATTTTAGCAGGCGATGCATTACTAACATTAGCTTTTGAGGTAGCAGTAAATGCTAACTTAGAAGCGAGTCAGTTAGTGGAAGCAGTGAAGATTTTATCGACAGCTTCTGGTATGAGTGGCATGATTTCTGGCCAAATGAAAGATATCGCTAGTGAAGAAGTGACGATTACGCTCGAGCAAATGAAAGAAATCCATCGTGAGAAAACAGGAGAATTGTTATTAGCTGCTGTTCGTCTTGGGAATCTTTTTGTATCTGATGAAACTCAGAAAGAAGCTTTTGTCTCTTATGCTACTCACTTTGGTCTAGCATTCCAAATTCAAAATGACTTACAAGATGTATGCTGGACAAGTGAACAAACGGGTAAAGAAACAGGGAAGGACTCAGAACTAAGTAAAAATACATATCCGAGTCTCTTGGGTGTAGAAGGTGCCAAAGAAGCACTATCAACCGAAATTGCTTTTTGTAAGAGTGCTTTGGATGAAGTAGATGGTACTTTAGAGAACAAACAAACAAAGACTCTTCTTGTTGAGTTCTTAACGTATTTAGAAATATAGGAGTAACAAATGGAAAAAGAACGTGTGGACATTCTGGTCGTCCAACAAGGGTTGACGGATTCTAGAGAAAAAGCAAAACGTCTTGTTATGGCAGGACAGATTGTGGATGCAGTGAATCATAACCGATACGATAAACCGGGGGAAAAAATTCCTGTGACGAGTTCATTGATGATTAAAGGCGAACCGTTAAAATATGTCTCTCGTGGCGGCCTGAAATTAGAAAAAGCCTTAAAAGAATTTGATGTCTGTGTCGATGGAAAGATTTTATTAGACATCGGGGCTTCTACGGGTGGTTTTACAGATGCGGCCTTACAAAATGGCGCCAAACAAAGTTATGCGCTCGATGTGGGGTATAACCAATTAGATTATAAACTTCGCCAAGATGAACGTGTCGTTGTTATGGAACGTATGAATTTCCGTTTCGCAACACCAGATGATTTCACAAAAGGGCAACCAGATGTGGCATCCATCGACGTATCATTTATCTCATTGAAACTGATTTTACCGCCATTAAAACCAATTCTAAAAGAAGGCGGAGACGTGCTTGTATTGATTAAACCACAATTCGAAGCAGGTCGTGAGCGCATCGGAAAAAAAGGGATTGTGAGTGATCCAAAAGTACACGAAGATGTATTAGTGGATATTTTAAGCTTCAGTGAACAAATTGGATTTACTGTTGAAAAAGTAACGTATTCACCAATCACTGGTGGAAGTGGGAATATTGAATTTTTAGCGCATTTGAAAAATACGGCTCCAAGCAAAGTTCGTTCGTTTGAAGAACTTGCTCGTGAGACTGTTAAAGAAGCGCAAAGATTAAAAAAGTAAAGGGTGACGAACTTGATTCAAGAGATTTACATTAAAAATTTTGCCATTATCGAAGAAGTTCAGTGTACGTTTGAAAAAGGAATGACGGTTTTAACCGGGGAAACAGGCGCTGGGAAATCGATTATTATTGATGCAGTTGGTCTATTAATCGGTGAACGTGCGTCTCTGGAAATGATTCGTTATGGTGAAGAAAAGTCCTTGATTCAAGGTGTTTTCCGAATTGAGGATCCTTCCGTTGTTGAAAAGCTGCAAGAATTCGGTGTTGAAGTCGTTGAAGATGAATTAATGATTCAACGCGAATTATTGCAAAATGGAAAATCAAACTGTCGTATTAATGGACAGTTAGCCACAGTAGCTCTCCTCAAACAAATCGGACCTTATTTAATCGATATCCATGGCCAAAATGAGCATTTCTTATTATTAAACGAAGAGAAACACTTAGGGCTATTAGATGAGTTCGCACACCATCAAATGGGCGATTTAGTAGCTGAATATGACGAGGCATACGCCAAAGTGGTTGCTGCCAAACAAGAGCTTAGAGCCTTGCAAACAGCAGAAAAAGAAGACGCACAACGCGTAGATATGTTGAAATTCCAATTGCAAGAAATTGAAGAAGCTAATAT
>CALIJD010000071.1 GCA_938017885.1 uncultured Granulicatella sp. | reverse complement strand
GTAGGAGCACCTACAGGTAAGATCATGAACTCTTGGAATGCGATTGGAGCATCTGAGTGAGATCCACCGTTTACAATGTTCATCATTGGTGTTGGTAATACTTTAGTGTTGAATCCGCCTAAGTATTGGTATAAAGGTTGATCTAAGTAGTCAGCAGCTGCGCGTGCTACAGCGATAGATACGCCTAAGATTGCGTTAGCTCCTAATTTACCTTTGTTTGGAGTTCCATCTAATTCGATCATTAATTTGTCGATCGCCATTTGCTCACGAACATCATAACCTAAGATAGCTTCAGCGATAATGTTGTTCACATTGTCAACTGCTTTTTGAACTCCTTTTCCTAAGTAACGAGATTTGTCGCCGTCACGTAATTCAACTGCTTCGTATTCACCAGTTGAAGCTCCTGAAGGAACCATACCGCGTCCGAACGCTCCACTTTCTGTGTAAACTTCAACTTCGATTGTTGGGTTTCCACGTGAGTCTAGTACTTCTCTTGCTAATACATCTGTAATAAATGGCATGATTTATTAACTCCTTTAAATTTTATTTTGTACGTTATTATTTTAATCGAAAACCTATAGACTTTCAAGAATTCCTAAGGTTTTCTTTATTTTTCGATCAATGTTTCTCCAGTCATTTCTGCTGGTTTTTCAACATTTAATAGATCAAGCATTGTTGGAGCAACGTCTGCTAAACGTCCACCCTCACGCAATGTAACACCTTTCTTCGTAACAATCACTGGTACTGGTACTGTTGTATGTGCAGTATGTGGTGTTCCTTCTGGTGTAATCATTGTTTCTGAGTTACCGTGGTCCGCAAAGATAATTGCGCTACCGCCTTTTTCAAGGATTGCATCCACGACTTTACCTAAGTTTTCGTCCACTGCTTCAATCGCTTTGATGGTTGGTTCTAACATTCCTGAGTGTCCAACCATATCTGGGTTTGCAAAGTTCAAGATGATGGCATCATTTTCATCATTAATGATTGAGTTGTATAATGCATCTCCTACTTCGTATGCACTCATTTCTGGTTTCAAGTCGTAAGTTGCAACCTTTGGAGAAGGAATTAAAATACGGTTTTCGCCAGGGAATTCTTCGTTACGTCCACCATTCATGAAGAATGTTACGTGTGGGTATTTTTCAGTTTCAGCAATACGTAATTGTGCAAGACCTGCTTTAGATAACACTTCACCAAGAACGTTTGTCATTGGGATCGGTGGGAATGCCACTTCTGCATCCACGCTTGGGTTATATAAAGTCATTGTCACAAATTTAACGTTTGTTGCGCGCTCTCCGCGATCAAAGTTTGTCCACTCTTTATCAGTGAACGCATTTGATAATTGGATTGCACGGTCAGGACGGAAGTTGAAGAAGATGATTGCATCATTGTTTTCAACTTTTGCCACTGGTTTTCCATCTTTAACGATTACTGATGGAATCACGAATTCGTCTGTAACGTCTTTAGCATAGCTGTCTTCAATAACAGCTTGTGCGCTTTCGAATTGTGGGCCTTCGCTATGAGCGATTGCATCATAAGCTAATTTCACACGTTCCCAACGTTTGTCACGGTCCATTGCATAGTAACGGCCTGAAACTGTTGCGATTTCTCCAACGCCTACTTCAGCTAATTTGTCTTCTAATGTTTTGATATAAGAAGGACCAGCTTTAGGATCTACGTCACGTCCATCCATGAAGGCATGAATGTACACTTTGTCGATTCCTTTTGCTTTTGCTGTTTCCACTAATGCTAATAAATGGTTGATGTGGCTGTGTACCCCACCATCAGATAATAATCCGAATAAGTGTAATGCAGAGCCGTTTTCTTTCACATGGTTAAATGCACCATTTAATGCTGGGTTTGATTCGAATTCACCATCTAAAATCGCTTTGTCGATACGAGTTAAGCTTTGGTAAACGATACGTCCAGCACCGATATTTGTATGACCTACTTCTGAGTTCCCCATTTGGCCATCTGGTAGACCTACATCTAATCCAGAAGCTTTTAATGTTGTATGAGGGAATTCGTTATAATAACGATCAAAATTTGGTTTTTTTGCTTGTGCAACGGCATTACCTTCAACTTCTGGTCTCCATCCGAAACCATCTAAGATAATAATTGCAACTGGTGATTTTGCCATTATTTTACTGCCTCCAATAAAGCTAAGAATGAATCTGGTTGTAAGCTTGCTCCACCTACAAGAGCTCCGTCCACATCTGGACAAGCCATGTATTCAGCAATGTTTTCTGGTTTAACAGATCCACCGTATTGTACGCGAACTTTGTCAGCAACTTCTTGACCGAAGTCAGCTGCTACTACGTCACGAACTACTTTACACATTTTTTGAGCGTCATCTTGAGATGCTGATTTACCAGTTCCGATAGCCCAGATTGGTTCATAAGCAATGACTAATGATGATACTTGCTCGTTTGATAAACCTTTCAATGCTGCAGAAACTTGTCCGCCTACGAATTCTGAAGCTTTTCCTGCTTCGTAAGTTTCTAATGTTTCACCACAACAAATGATTGGTGTTAAGCCGTTTCTGAAAATTGCATGTGCTTTTTTGTTGATATCTTCGTCAGTTTCGTGGAAATATTCACGACGTTCAGAGTGGCCGATTACTACGTAGTGCACGCCCATTTCAGCTAATACTTTAGGTGAAGTTTCACCAGTGAAAGCACCTGCATTTTCAAAGTAGCAGTTTTCAGCAGCTACTTTTAATTCTGAACCTTTCGCATGTTCTAATAAAGTGACTAAGTCCACTGCAGGAGCAGCGATAGCACTCTCTACACGTTCGCCTGAAGGTAATTTACCAACAACAGCTTCCACAAAAGCTTGAGTTTCTTTTGGGTTTTTATTCATTTTCCAGTTTCCGGCAATAATTGGTTTACGCATATACACAACATCTCCTTTTAAATGTTTAAAATTATTTATCACTGATAGCAGCAACACCTGGTAGTTCTTTACCTTCTAGATATTCTAGAGAAGCTCCACCACCTGTTGAAATGTGAGTGAATTTGTCAGCGTATCCTAGTGAGATTGCAGCTGCTGCTGAGTCCCCACCACCGATGATTGTAGTTGCGCCTTCAAGGTTCGCAATCGCTTCACATACACCGATTGTTCCTTTAGCAAAGTTTGGTAATTCGAATACACCCATTGGTCCATTCCATACAACAGTTTTTGCATCTTTTAAGTAGCTTGCAAATAATTCAACTGTCTTAGGTCCGATATCTAACCCTTCTTGATCTGCTGGAATCGCATCTGAAGCAACGATTGTAGCTACAGCATCGTTAGAGAATTCTTTAGCAACAACGTTATCGATTGGTAACACTAATTTGTCGCCAGCTTTTTGCATAATTTCTTTTGCTAATTCCACGCGGTCTACTTCTAATAATGAAAGACCTACTTCACGTCCCATTGCCTTGAAGAATGTATAAGCCATTCCTCCACCGATAAGAACTTTATCCGCTTTGTCTAATAAGCTGTTGATAACCCCAATCTTGTCTGAAACTTTTGCTCCACCTAAGATTGCTACGAATGGACGTTCTGGGTTATCTACTGCACCACCGATGAACTTGATTTCTTTTTCCATCAAGAATCCAGCAGCTGATTCTAATTGGCTAGCAATACCAACGTTTGAAGCATGCGCACGGTGAGCTGTACCGAAAGCATCATTAACAAATAAATCGCCTAAAGAAGCCCAATATTTACCTAATTCAGGGTCGTTTTTAGATTCTTTCTTGCCATCTAAATCTTCGAAACGAGTATTTTCGAATAATAAAACATCGCCTTCGTTAAGTGCATTAATAGCAGCTTCTAACTTTTCTCCACGAGTTTCTGGAACGAAAGTCACTGGTTTTTCTAATAACTCAGATAAACGTTCTGCAACTGGACGTAAGCTCAATTTAGCTTTGTCTTCTTCAGATTTCACTTTACCTAAGTGAGAGAATAAAATCACTTTCGCATTGTGGTCAATTAAGTATTTGATTGTTGGCAATGCTTGAACGATACGGTTATCGTCTGTAATCACGCCATCTTTCAAAGGTACGTTAAAGTCCACACGAACTAAAACTTTCTTGCCTTCAACTTGTAAGTCTGTAACGATTTTTTTAGCCATAAAATAGCCTCCTACATTTTTATTTGGAGCGAGTGCATTACTCACATTATGAAAACAGGGCGAGGAAGCGAATGCTTCCATCGCCCTGAGAAAATAGATACGATTAGCTAAATCTATAGTTTAAATTATAGTTTTGCAAAGTATTGTAAAGTACGAACTAATTGTGCAGTATATGACATTTCGTTATCGTACCAAGCAACAGTTTTAACTAATTGTTTGTCGCCTACAGTCATTACTTTAGTTTGAGTTGCATCGAATAATGAACCATAAGTGATACCTACGATATCAGAAGAAACGATTGGATCTTCAGTGTAACCGTAAGATTCATTTGCTAATTCTTTCATAGCTGCGTTGATTTCTTCAGCAGTAACTGGTTTTTCTAAAACTGTTACTAATTCAGTTAATGAACCTGTTGGAACAGGAACACGTTGAGCAGCTCCGTCTAATTTTCCGTTTAATTCTGGAATTACTAATCCGATTGCTTTAGCAGCACCTGTTGTATTAGGAACGATGTTTACTGCTGCAGCACGAGCACGACGTAAGTCACCTTTTGCGTGAGGTGCGTCTAATGTGTTTTGGTCACCAGTGTAACCATGGATTGTTGTCATTAAACCTTCAACAATACCGAATTTATCGTTTAATGCTTTAGCCATTGGAGCCAAGCAGTTTGTAGTACATGAAGCACCAGAGATAACAGTTTCTTTACCTGTTAAAATGTTGTGGTTTGTGTTGAATACAACAGTAGGAACGTCATTTCCACCAGGAGCAGAGATAACAACGCGTTTAGCGCCACCTTTTAAGTGTAATTCAGCTTTTTCTTTAGAAGTGAAGAAACCAGTACATTCTAATACGATATCAACGCCTAGTTCACCCCATGGTAATTCTTCAGGATTACGGTTAGCAAGTACTTTAACTTCTTTACCGTTAACGCGGAAAGCACCATCTAACACTTCAACTTCACCGTTGAAACGTCCTTGAGTTGAATCATATTTTAACAAGTGAGCTAATTGCTTAGCGTCTGTTAAGTCATTGATTGCAACAACTTCTAATCCTTCCACATCTTGAATACGACGGAATGCTAAACGACCGATACGTCCGAAACCGTTAATACCAACTTTAACTGTCATATAGTTTTTCCTCCTAGGAATTTTTATTTTATTTTTTGCGGGTTGCCCCGTTCAAAACCAACTCTGACGTCTCCTTGTCAATCACAAACCAGGTGCGATCTACCGGAGCTAATTTGGCATATGCTTTTAAAGCAGCTGCCTTCTCTTCGCCTTCCACAACGGCAATCGAATGTGGAATCGTAGATAAATCACTAAGATGCAGTCCTACTCGTGGGATTTTTAACACCACATTTCCTTCTGCATCGAAGAAACAACCGAACGCTTCGCCAATTGCTTTCTTCTCTTTTAACGTAGCCATTTGCTCTTTTGAGAGGCCACGTCTCTCTCCCATAATAATAGCACTTCCAACGCTATATAACAAACACTCCGCCTTTTTCATGAGGCCAATCGTCTTTGCGACGGAAGGTTCTTGCATTAAGGGCGTATAAGTTGCTTGTTGGACATGTTCTGGAACAAAGAGCGCTTCATGATGGGCACCAATTCCAGTTGCCATTTTTTCACTGACATTATTCGCCTGAATCAGCATCGAACCAAACATTCCCCCTCTTGCAGGAACAATTGTAAGATCTCGATTCACAGAAATCTCTTTTGTGAACCCTTCGCTGACACGGACCATCGTTTGACCACCCGTGATGGCAATAATGGAAGTTCCAAGCGGTAAAAGCACATCCATAATCTCTTGTACCAACTCAGATGTTTTTGCCGGATCATCTACAACTTTTACATACTGAACGCCTAAGGTTTTAGCCACCTTATGTTCCACCAGACTCATCTGAATAAAGTTGTTTTTCAAATCATCCGAACGTTCTAATATAAATTCGCCAACTTCTGTAAGATGCATCCCTACGCCTTTCACTTCGATGAGGTCTAATTTCTTCATCGCCTCACATTCATTACGAAGTGTTCTCTCAGACATTTGAACCACTTTTGCAAGTGCCCTACGTCCAATGGGTTGATACGTTGCAATAGCTTGTAAGATACGAAAACGCATTTGAAGTGCAACTCTGCTTTCTGGAACCAATAAATGAGATAGATTAAGATAATTCATCGAAACCTTCCTCCAATCGCTTCCTAACAGGGCCTAATTACGTCCCGCTCTTTTTCTAGTATCTTTGAACGTCTATTGCTGAATACATGTATATTTTACCATAAAACAATAAAAATGCAACTATACGCATATTACAAATTGGTTAAGATCTATGATGCACAGGGACGAATTTCGTCCCGATTTGCTTATTAATCTTTTCGTGGCAGGTTTCTCCGTCGTCCATCACAAAAGAAATTTCTAAATGGGCTCCGACTTTTTGAGCTATCTTCTCCAAATATAAAATCGAGGGATTATGGTGTCCTGAAACTAACCGTGACAAATGTGCTGGTTTTATCCCAACCTTTTCTGCAAACTCGGTACGAGAGAGTCCGGACACAAGTCTCAACTCTGTAATCCTTGCTGCCATTTCTTTTAGAGTGAAATCTAAATCTAAGTCTTTTTCGTAGTTCTCCCAATCCAATGACAAGCGTGCTATTGAACGCTTCAGATTTTGATCCATTTTTTAAAGCCTCCTCTTTAGTATATACAACTGGAATGTTCAATTTAGTCTTCGTTTTATTCCCCCACATTTCGAGTATCGCAGGACTTAATCCTTCCTTATCCAACAGCTTAAGAGCAGCAAGCATTTTTATCTTCTCTTTATACGGTCTACTATCTACAAACTCTAACGTTCTTGGGTCAATCTGATGTTCTATTTTCATATTTTTCCCTCCCACTTAAACATTACTATATTTGGTAATTACCATATATGGTAATGTTGCTCTCTTCGTATACTTTTTTGCTCTCTTTTCAACAAAAAAGACTGGAAATCATTCCAGTCTTTTATACAAATCATATTTTATTTTTAACGATTTACGTCTACGTCTTTACGATTCATTAAAATCGCAAATCCACCTAATACGGCAAGAGCGCCTGCAATCGTAGTAAAAATAGTCGCAGAAGTTCCAGTTTTTGGAAGATCAGCTTCAGAAGTAGTCGTGGACTCTCTTGGCGTCACTGTTGTTTCTGTAGTAGATCCTTCAGTCGTACTAGTTTCTGTTGTTGTTGATGATGATATTGGCACTTCTGTTGTCGTAGACTCTGTTGTAGACTCCGTTGTCGTCGTTGAAGACGTTGTAGATTCAGTCGTTGTCGTTGGTGCTTCTGTTGTCGTAGTTGTGGTAGTTGTTGGCGCTTCTGTAGTCGTTGTTGTAGTTGTAGTAGTTGTAGTAGTGGTTTCTGCTTTATTTACTACATCGCCACTTTCTGCATCCGCTACGTTTACTGTAATTTCTTCCTCAGAGAGAACATATCCGGCTGGAGCTTTTGTTTCTTTAATCGTGTATTTTGGTTTGATTAAACTATCAAAAGTTACTACGCCGTTAGCATCAGAAGTTGCAGTTTTCACTAATGTTCCTTCATAGTATAATCCGAATTGCGCACCTTGTAGTTTTTCACCAGTGTCTGATTTTTTCGTTAATTCCACTTTGAAAATATTACTTCTTGCATTACCACCATCTTCTTGGTAAACAATTTGAGCATCTGCTACCGATTTCCAATCCGTCGAATCTTCCATCGTAGCA
>CALIJD010000070.1 GCA_938017885.1 uncultured Granulicatella sp. | reverse complement strand
GGGACTCATCATCGCAAAATCCATATCGATATCGTGAGCTAAAATAGCCCCTTCTCTTTCATAACCTAGTAAAGTTCCCGCTTCAATCCAAATTTTGTGTCCTAACTGACGATTCACTTCTTCAAACTCTTTCAAAATTTGGTGAGCATTTTCTTTCAATAAGAGTTGACGGTCTCCATCAATTTTCTTATTTGCTAAATCATTTAAATTTTTAATAATAGGCAACTTCAAAATTTTATCTTTATGGTTTCCTAATAAATGAGCCATTGTTGATTTTAGCCATTTTAACATCTTATGTTTACTCCCTAAACTCTTTTAATAATTATTTTGTATAGGTTCTTATGAATCAACAGCAATAAAAATGATAATTTACGCTTACTATTGAATAAAGAATTTCCTAAAATAAATTTCTTATACTTCTTCAAATTTTGAATTAATTGAGCTTCTAGAGCACTATCTTTGTACTCTTCATCTTTTAAAAGACGATCTAAAACATAGAAATAAGCCCAGCAGATACGAGTATCTGCTTGATATTGTAAATTGGGATATTTTTCTGCAACTATTTTTGCATTCTTTTCATAGGCTTCTATCACATTTAAAAATTTCGGAGTGAATTTTTGTGTAGTAATACTGTTTTCACGATGCATATAATAATATTTGTGAACCTGGGTAGCCGCAATCTTTTGACATCTACTTAAAAGATCAACCATTAGGAATGCGTCTTCCGCTATTTTTCCTTTTTCAAATCGAATTTGATTAAATAAACTCTTCTTATACAGTTTATTCACTGCAGTTACTGAAAATATCTTTGCCTCAAGAACCATCTTAATGGCTTCTTCACTTGTTATTAAGTAAGGTTCATTCGTTGATTCATCTTTTAAAACTTGATCGTTATAAACATCATATAATCGACAGAAAGAAATCTCCGCATCATATTTTAAAAGATTTGAGAGTAAGACTTCATACATATCTTCATCAACATAGTCATCACTATCCACAAACCCAATGTAATCAGCGGTCGCTTTATCAACACCATAATTTCTGGCATCGGACAACCCACCATTTTCTTTATGGTGAACGATAATTCGTGAATCACGTTTTGCAATTTCATCACAAAGCTTTCCGCTATTGTCGGTAGAACCATCATTAATTAAAAGAATCTCAATATTTTTATAGGATTGATTCATTAAAGACTCTACACATCGTTCTAAATACTGCTCAACATTATAAACAGGAACGATAATACTAATTTTTGGTTCCATAATACTCCCCTTTATATTGTTCATATCCATTCTCTAAATCAACAAATACAGCATCGTGATGTGCAACTTGTTTTTCAACAGGAGGAGGTGTCATATAATCTCCAAATGCTGTTTTTAGGTAAGCGTCGTATCCAACTGGAATTGGCATTTCCGTTTGCTCAAATGGTACAAATAACGCTGATTCAAAGCTTTCAATTGGATACTTATTTTTCATATATCCAGGGCCTGCACACAACTCTGTAATCCCGTCACTTTCTTCACGAGTATACTTTGTCATCTCGCGCTGCGCCTTGCTCCAAATCTTATAGCGTAATGAACGTGTTGGGAATAATCCTAATAGGAATAAACTTCCCCATTTCATCAAACCACCATGTTTTTCTGGAATCGTTTGTGCACGGAATAATGAATAAATCAATGCCCATCGTACTTGTTTCTTACGTTCTGATTCTGATTTTGGATAATAATCTAATGGAAGGATATCAATCGCTAAACCATGTGGAATCTCTAAATCTTGTTGATATGGTTTCACACAAGTCGTTTCTTTATCACGAATCGTCACGAATAAATTACGGTCTAAGTAATGTTCGTCACTGTTTGACATCACATAACGCTTGTCCGCTTCTTTTGGCCACAATTCGATGAGTTTTTCATAGTCTTTACGTGGCATAAAGAAATCTAAATCATCATCCCAAGGGATAAAGCCTTTATGGCGAAGTGCTCCAATAGCCCCACCACCGCATAAATAACATAATAATTCATGTTGTTTACAAAATGACACAAAGTATTCTGCCATTTCTAAACATTTCTCCTGTAATGGTTCCATTGTTTCCCCACTTTCTTAAATATCCCATTTTGCCACTGTTTTAAATGGCGTTAATTTATCTTCCTCGAAGATGATAAATATCTTTCATTTCTTGAATTGGATTTGATTCAAAAATAATTAAGTTCAAACGTGCATGCACTTTTGGATCTGCCATGAATTGAACAGCCTCTTCAAAATCTTTACGACCTGAACGAGAGCTTCCGACCCATGTTAATCCTTTTTCAAGAATATCTCGTGTATTTAGAGGAACTTCAAACTCGCTAACCCCCATCATTACAACTGCTCCTTGAGGTTGAATATGTCTGATAATTTCGCGATAAGCATCTTGTGTTCCACTTCCACCCACACATTCAATGGCATGGTCGAAGGTAAAATCTTCTGGGAGATCACTCACATCATATACTTCATCAACAAATGAGAATAAACGTAATTTTTCTGGATCTTTCCCTACTACAATAATTGTTGATTCAGGGAATTTTGCTTTTGCAATCGTTGCTACGACATACGCCAAACTTCCAGAACCCCAGACCACAATACGATTACGACGGCTATGGGCTACTTTATCAAAACGACGAAGTCCATGCACGCCCACCGATACGAATTCAGAAATGGCAGCGACTTTATCCGGGACATCTTCATATTTCACAACACGGTCGATTGGAATCGTCACAAATTCGCGCATGAATCCATCATGACCACTCGAACGGAAGTAGGTTCCATTCACATAGTTCTCATAGAATTCCGTATGATGATTAAAATCACGTGGCGGTTGATTTGGAATCATCACCACATGGTCTCCTGGCTTATAGGTTCCGGTTGGGTCCGCTACGACGATCCCACAACATTCATGAATCAATGCCATCGGTAATTTTTTTTGAAGAATTTTAGCAGGTCTTGTTCCTTGAAAATACCGTTGATCTGCATGACATAAGGCTAAGTAATTCGGTCTTACGACTACAGTATCTTTTTCATAAAAAGATACATCTTCATATTTAATTGAGAAAAACGATGGACGAATGAGTTGATACACTCGATTAATCATTTTAAATCTCTCCTAACATCGCTTGCGCAATTTTTAAATCCGTAACAGTCGTAATTTTGATGTTAGAGTATTCTCCTTCGACAAGAGCTACTTTTACATCATTCACCACGAATACTTTACAAGCGTCCGTCAATATTTCTTTTACATCATCTTCCAAACCATCATACAAATCAGTGAAGGCTTGGATTTTAAATGTTTGAGGAGTTTGACCTTGATACATATGTGTTCTGTTTGGAATGGAAGAAATCACTTTACCATCAACAGATTCCACAATGGTATCGTTTGCCATTACTACTGTATCCGCAACATCGTAGTTTTTCATTGCCTCGATATTGTCTACAATCATACGGTATGAAACAAACGGACGAACCGCATCATGTGTAATCAATACATCTTCACTAGAAAACGAGCTACTATTCTTAATATCTGAAATAATACTTAAAATACTATCATTTCGATTTCCCCCGCCACTTACAACGTGGATTTTGTCTTTATTTGTCAAAATGTGTTTGTCTAATAAATCATTGAAA
>CALIJD010000069.1 GCA_938017885.1 uncultured Granulicatella sp. | reverse complement strand
TGTACGTTCTTTTTCATTTAAATCTGTATGATAATAAAGAGCTTCGTCGATTTGAGCACCAATCGTCATCAAAGGATTTAATGAAGCCAATGGATCTTGGAAAATCATTCCGATATCATTTCCGCGAATTTTGTTATATAACGCTTCATTTAAGTTTACTAAATTCACATCATTATAAATAATGTCTCCAGTAATCTTTGTGTTGTTTTTATTGTGTAATCCCATGATAGTTGTCGCTAGTGTAGATTTCCCACATCCTGACTCCCCAACAATGGCCAAAATTTCATTTTTTTCTAATGTAAGTGATACATTATCTACTGCATCATAAAAATCATCTTTGATACGGAAACCAACGTGCAAGTTATTGATTTCTAATAGTGGCTTATCAATTGTCAAATCCGATTCCTCCTTATTTTTTGTAGTGTAACTATTTGTATTTTAAAATAATAAACATTGTTTCTATTATACGTTGCTTCCAGCTCAAATGCAAATTGTAAGACAATTCCAGCGCAAATACAACGTATTTTTAGTTTACCATGAATTAGACTTGAATGCTATTATTTATGAGCAAAAAATTAACTTTTCTCATGTTATTTTAATTTTGATTCATTCTAAAAAATGAAACAAAATCTTCCAATTGATTTTTCGTTTAAAGCTTTTTTCTATAGGAACAAAAAAGACTGGCAGTACCAGTCTTTTTGAAACCTTATTTTGCTGCTGTATCACTCGTTAATTCGATTCGATATAGAGCTGATTTTTGTCTACTTACGTTAACATCGTAGTATTTCACACGTTTGTTAACAGCAGTAATCGATTCTCCGACTAACGTTGGGAAGATAAACGTTTTATCATGAACGTATTTTTGCCATTCTTTGTAGAACTCAATGTTTTTCGCTGAGTCAAAGGCTTCTGTTGAACTGATTTTCTTCATAATTGCAGTTCCTTTCGGATCTACATAACGTTCAAAGTTAAATTTCGCTGTTTCCCCGAACAATCCTTCTGGGTTTGGATCGTAACCTGTTGACCATCCTGCTGCAAACACATCAATTTCTGGATCATCCGCTTGGATTTTATCATAGAATGAGTTCAATTCAATCGTACGTCCTGTGTACAGTTGAACGTCTAAGCCGATTTCTTTCCACCAGTTTAAGTATTGTTGTACTAATGATTCGTTGGCTTCGTCACGTGTACGAGCGGCAAAAGTAATTTTCAACTTAGAGCCGTCTTTGTTCTCACGAAGTCCATCTCCATCCACATCTTTATATCCTGCTTCATCCAATAATTGTTTCGCTTTTTCAGGATTGTAAGTAAATCCTTCTTGGTCTTTATTATAAACATCTTTAAAGAACGGAATGATAATAGAATTTGTGGCATGTTGTAATCCGTTATACAAGTTTTGACCCGCTGCTTCAACATCTAGTGCGTATGCCATCGCTTGACGTAGGTTTACATCACT
>CALIJD010000068.1 GCA_938017885.1 uncultured Granulicatella sp. | reverse complement strand
ATTAGCTTCCTGGGGGGCAGTTTTTGCGCTTCTGTATGGAATTACGTATTTAGATGCATCCATTTTTGAAAAAATCGGACTAAAAGCCTATCAAGTAAGTCGTTTTACATCTTTTCATAATCCATGGGCGGATGCGAGAGGTTCTGGATATCAATCCATCCAAGGGTTTCTAGGATTATCTAGGGAAATTGGTTTGGAACAGGGTTGTCCAATTCAGTTCAAAAAACGGGGTTCCTTCCAGAAGCTCATACGGACTTTATCTTAGCCATTGTTGGAGAAGAACTTGGCTTTGTGGTTATTTTTGTCTTGATGCTGGCAATTGTAGGGTTCATTATTGCGATGATTTATAAAGGAAACAAGTGTAGAAGCTTGTTTGCAAAATACTTATGTTATGGAGTAGCGATTTTATTTTTAATCCAATCCGGAATTAATATTGGGGCGCTAGTCGGATTTGCACCGTTAACAGGAGTTCCCTTGCCACTTATCAGTTATGGAGGATCTAGCTTCCTAGCCTCTAGTGTTGGGGTGGGCTTTGTGCTTTGGGCTATTCGAAATGATCAAAAACAAAAAGAACCAACTCCTCCAAAAGAAGAAGCGACTCTAGAAGAAGAACATAAAAGAGTAGAATTAAAAGCGATGTAGAAGGGAGAAAGAATGGAACAACAAGAAAGACAAGCACTCGTTGTTTGGTTGTATACATTGAAACCAATTAAACAATTGAAGCGATTTGGAAATATTCATTATATTTCAAAGCGTTTGAAATATATCTACTTATATGTGAACAAAGATGAAGTAGAAAGTGTGATGGAACGTTTATCTAATTTCCATTTTGTTCGTAAAGTGGAGCCTTCTCTTCGAAAAGAAATTCGAATGGATTTCACTCAGATTCTTCCTGAATTAAGAGAAGAAATTGAAAAAGAGAAAGCTGAACAAAAAGCTTCAGAGAGATTATAGAAAAATCCGTGTACTGAGTACACGGATTTTTGTCATTTATAAAAAGAGACCGATAAGGATCGAAAGAGTTCCTAGAATTGTAGCTACTACTAGAAAAAGAATGACAGAAGAATAGGAAAAGACAATCCATTTTTTCCCTTCTGTTTCTGAAGAGAGTCGAAGAGAGAATGATTTAAAAAAATCTGTACGACTTAAGTAGGCAAAAAGTCCTAACATTAAGAAAAGTAAAGCGCACATAAATAGAGCGTTGCTAAAGTGTAGAAAGGAGAAGCCACTGGTAATGCTCACGAATAGTGCACAAAGAAGAATGATGCTACCGGAAAAGATTCCGATTTGTTTAAAATCAAATTTCATAAAGTTGCTCCTTTTCATTTATTCCTTACAATGTATCAGAAGTTTTGTAAAATCGCAATTTCTTTTGTGAAACTAATTAGTTGAAACTTTAATTCTTTAGATAGTATGATGAAACAGAATTAGAAGATAAATAATGGAGGTGTAAGGTTGAAAAACTATCTTAAATATATCGCAAAACGTGTTTTTTACATGTTTTTAACACTATTTTTAATTGCGACAATTACGTTCTTTTTAATGAAACTATTGCCGGGGTCTCCATACGCAAATGAGGAGCAACTAACGCAGGCTCAACTTGAAATTATGAATGCGAAGTATGGTTTAGATAAACCAGTATTCGTTCAATACTGGATTTATATTACGGGTTTATTCCGTTTAGATTTTGGACAATCTTTCCAATATAATTCGACGGTAGCGAATTTGATTTTCTCTAGGGTAGGACCCTCTTTCCAACTTGGATTCCAAGCACTGATTTTTGGGACAATTGTGGGTTCTCTTTTAGGGATGATTGCTGCCATGAGACAAAATACTTGGGTGGATACACTAGCAACGTTCTTTGCGATTATTGGCCGTTCTGTTCCAAGTTTCGTGTTCGCAGTCGTTTTACAATTGTTATTTGGGGTGATATTCCCTATTTTCCCAATTGCTTTATGGAATCAAGGGTTTGTTTCTTCTATTTTACCAACACTAGCACTGTCGATTTCTCCAATTGCCGATTCGGCTCGTTTCGTGAGAACGGAAATGGTAGAAGTGTTGCATTCGGATTATATTGAACTTGCTAGAGCAAAAGGATTAAGTCGTTTTGAAGTGGCATTTCGACATGGTTTTAGAAATGCAATTATTCCACTCGTGACGATTCTTGGACCGATGCTCGTAGGATTGATGACAGGGTCGATGGTGATTGAGAATATTTTCTCGATTCCTGGTATCGGGGAGCAATTCGTGAAGTCGATTTTAACAAATGACTATCCAACGATTATGGGAGTAACGATGTTGTATTCAACATTATTAGTTTTTGTGATTTTAATGGTCGATTTACTATACGCTTGGATTGATCCTCGTATTCGTATTACAGATGAAGGAGGGGAAGTATAATGGCAGAAGTATCTGAAAAAGACTTATTCCAAAGAGTAGATTTGAGTCGTACAGCTGACCGAGAAAAAATCGCTTCTCCGTCTTTAAACTTTTTACAAGACTCTTGGAGACGATTAACGAAAAATAAAGGGGCTGTATTTTCTCTAGTCATCGTACTAGCGATTATTTTGCTAGCTATATTGGCTCCAGTGATTGCTCCGTTTGATCCTCTCGAACAAAATGCGCAATTTGCGAATTTACCTGCTCGTATTCCTGGACTCTTTAGTGGTCTTCGAAATGGTATAGATGTCTATGCGCAACAAGGAGTTCCTGAAGGTGTCAACTTCTATTTTGGGACAGATAATTTAGGAAGAGATTTATTTTCACGTGTTTTATACGGGACACAAACTTCTTTGATTATTGCCTTTGCTGCTGCTTTGTTTGATATTACTATTGGAGTGACTTACGGAATTATTTCTGGATGGTTTGGAGGACGGGTAGATACCGTTATGCAACGATTCTTAGAAATTATCTCAGCAATTCCAAACTTAATTATTCTTGTTTTAATGTTATTAGTGATGAAACCAGGTCTCGTTTCGATTATCGTGGCGATTGGGTTTACAAGTTGGGTAACAATGGCTCGTGTTGTCCGTGCGCAAACATTAAAACTAAAAAATCTTGAATATATTTTAGCTTCTCGTTCTTTAGGACAAAGCTTTTGGAAAATTGCCTTCAAGCATTTACTACCGAATATGGCAGGTTTGATTATTATTCAAACCATGTTTTC
>CALIJD010000067.1 GCA_938017885.1 uncultured Granulicatella sp. | reverse complement strand
AGAACAAAATTTAGTGCTGGTTTATGTTCGATAATCCAATTACAAAAAGTTTCTTTAAATTGTTCTCCATCTAAAAAATACATCGTAGTAGCACTTCGAACATTAGACCGATAAATATAGAGTCTAATCCCACAAATCTCTTGTTGAAACCATACAGAACTTCTAGTCATACTTATTTCCTTTCTACCTCTTATACTTTATAAGTGTATCAGTTTTTCTTGTAGATGATAAGGAGAATATAAAAGACGTCAGTGATAACACACTAACGTCTAAATTTTTAGATTCATTTCACCGAACAATTTGTCCTGATTTTTGATTCATAAAGGTAAATACTTCATCTTCATCGAAAGGATTCCAGTCCCCAAACACCGTATGTTTCAAAACGGAGCTTGCTGTTCCAAAATCAACTACTTTTTGACTCTCCCAACCTTTTAGAACTCCATTTAGAATCCCAGCAGCAAAAGCATCACCACCGCCAACTCGGTCAATGACTGGTTGAATATCATATACTTTTGACTCTACAAAATTGTTATCTTCTCCTACATAAAAACCTTGTAACTCATGGTGATTGGTTGAAAAGACATTTCTTTTTGTGGAATATAACACTTTGATATTCGCATATTTTTCTTTCACGCGACGATAGATTTCTTCAAGAGATATATCTTCTTCAGCTGTTGCAACTTGTAGAAAATGAATCGCATCGAGTCTTCCTGCAGATAAAATATCTACAAAAGGGAAAATTTGTTGGAAACATGAATATGCTTCTTCATATCCCCAAAGCTTGCTACGATAATTCATATCAAAACTTACTAAACATCCATATTCTTTTGCCTTTTTAACAATTTCAACCGTCCATGATTGCCATTTTTTGGATAAAGCCGGAACAATCCCAGAAATATGTAATAAGTCTACTCCTTTGAAAATCTTATCTAAATCCCAGCAAAGTTCTTCCAGAATTGCGATACTTGAATATTTACGATCATAGGTTACTTGAGAACCTCTAAATGAGTTCCCTTGCTCCAAATAATAAGTTCCTAGTCTACCAGGTTGTTCAATAATCAAGTCAGTATCAACATCATATCCATGCATTCTAGATAGGACAGCCTTACTAAGTGGATTGTATTCTGGTAATACAGATGCAACGGATACCTTATGGCCAAATTGAGAGAGGGAAATCCCAACATTCGTTTCAGCTCCACCATAACATACTCGGAATTCATCTGTATTTTTGATTCTAATCTCTTCACTTGTTGAAAAACGTAATAAAATCTCTCCTAAAGTGATAACTCTCATCTTGACTCCTCTTTTCTTAAATAGATTTTTTTAATAAGGATGAATTACCTCCAATTAATCAGCCAAAGCATTCACAAATTCTTTTGCAATTCGTGTTACACTTTCGTACCCTTCTGTTGCAACTTTCGCACCAAGAGCACTTCCTACACCGACTGCTACAGCGCCTTTTTCTTTCCACTCTTTAATATTTGCAAGAGAAACTCCACCAGAAGGCATTAAATTCACACTTGGGATTGGACCATGAATATCTTTAATAAATGAAGGCCCTAAAACTCCCCCCGGGAATAATTTAATGATTTTTGCTCCACCATTCATCGCTTGAACGATTTCTGTTGCTGTCGCGCATCCTGGGAAATAATCGATATGAGCTTCATAAGCAACCTTTTGAATATGTGCATCATAGTGAGGACTTACTAAAAATTCCGCACCAGCAGCAATTGCTTCTTTAGCCAACTCTACTGTCATAATGGTTCCAGCACCAATGACCACTTCTGAATTCTTTGCATAAATAGCTTTCAATTCAGTAATTGCTTTAGAAGCCTCAGGTGTTGTATAA
>CALIJD010000066.1 GCA_938017885.1 uncultured Granulicatella sp. | reverse complement strand
TAGAAGAGGGAGGAAATCGAATGGCATTAACATTCCAAGAGCATTGGATGTTTAGTGGTTCCACAACCGTACCTAATGTTTTGATTCAGTACTATCGGCATTTACAATTAAATGCGGATGAATGTTTGTTAATTTCTTGGCTACTACAAAGGCATACAGAAGAATACTTCGTTTTAAATGTAGAAGAAACTTGTAAAACATTTGGGCTGGATGAAAAACAATTATTTGGAATTATTCAACATTTAATGGATAGACAAGTTTTAGTGATTCAACAAAGAGAAACTAACAATGAGAAAAAGGTAGACTATTACAGTTTTAAACCTTTAATGCAACAATTAGAGATTGCATATAAGCAACATTCCATTAAAAATAAAGAGCAAAAACAGTCTGATATTAACTTGTTAGCTTTAATTGAACAGGAATTTGGCAGACCACTTAGTTCTTTTGAAATTCAGAATGTATCTAGTTGGATTCACCAGGATCATTATCCACAAGAAATTATTATTGCAGCATTAAAGGAATGTGTATTAAATCAGGTCTTCACGATTAAATATATGGATAAGATTCTTTTGAGTTGGCATCGAAAAGGAATTAAAACTTTACAACAGCTTGCTACTGAAAAGAGTCGAATCAAAAATAATCAAGTTGAACTACAAGCTAGTCCTCTAGATAAAACTAAAGTACCGATGATTCATTGGACGAAAAGGTGATTTATGTTATCGAAAGCAAAAACTATTGAAGCAGTAGAGAGAATGGAAAAACTATTTCCTGATGCGCACTGTGAATTGAATCATGAAACACCTTTTCAACTTTTAATTGCAACGATCTTAAGTGCACAGGCTACAGATAAAGGCGTTAATAAAGTGACGCCGAAACTTTTTGCAATTTATCCCACTGCTCATGCTCTAGCAAATAGTGAAGAAGAAGTTGTAATTGAGTGTATTCAATCATTAGGATTATACCGAAATAAAGCCAAAAATATTAGACTTTGTGCCCAGCAACTTGTTGAAAAATATAATGGTGAAGTTCCAAGAACAAGAGAAGAATTGGTTTCGCTTGCTGGTGTAGGGCGAAAAACAGCAAATGTTGTACTAAGTGTTGCTTTTGGCTTACCAGCCTTTGCTGTAGATACTCATGTGGAAAGAGTAAGCAAAAGATTACAGATTTGTAAACAGTCAGCATCCGTTCTTGAGGTTGAAGAAACCTTATGTAAAAAGTTACCTAAAAATAAATGGGGAAGGGCTCATCATTGGATGATTTTCTTTGGAAGATATCATTGTACGGCTAGGAGTCCCAAGTGTGAGGGATGTCCATTGTTAGATTTTTGTGCATATGGTCAAAAAGAAGTTTAAAAAAACGTTGGACAATGTCCAACGTTTTTTTAAATGATAAAGAAAAATCCATATAAAAATGACATTACAATTAAATACCAATGTAAGTATGTAAATTGTCGATTAACAGAAAATTCTTTTCGATAGTATATTTGATATAAAATTGGAATCAATAAGGATAATGAGAATAAAATCGTTCCCAGAACACTGAAAGAGCCTAGGTACCAGACAAAGTAGATTATTGTTCCAATTAGCCAAGAAAGATTAAATAAAACAGTACAAATTGCGACTACTGGACCATAGTGTCTTTTTCCTTCTCTAATTTCGACCAAACGTGATTTAACATGAGAAACATATAATCCAAATAAAATATATTGGAATAATTGAATGCCAATTTCTTTAGAAACCGCGCCACTTAAAATAAACAAAGTGATGAAATTCCCCAAATAATATTTTGAAATACTATTTAAAAAAGAATGATAAATATAAAACATATCATTTGTCTTCAATTCAAACAAGTGACCGTGGTTCAGAATCACTATTAAAAGTAAAAGAAGAACGATTCTTAAAGCTACATTTTGATAAAAATAGACTAGAAGAGAAAGTAACAGTATGTCTGTAATAGCTATAAAAATCCATCTTTTCATTTCTGGATGGTTAGCAAATTTTCTAAATGAATTTTCTTGCAAATAAATAATGACAAAGAACAAAAACAATACTGAAAAATGAGTAAAGTGAAATTGTTGTTGTCTTACAGCAAGAAGAAGTCCGATTAAACAATAACCTAAAGGAGCTAAAATAAAATTCAGCCAAGGAGAGGTTAGTTGATGTAAGATGTTCGAAACGGACATAGACTGTGGTTCGTTGTTCATAAAAATACCTCATTCTTAATTATAGTTTAATGATATGGAATAATGCCGTTCTTGTCAAGATGAGGGGATTTAAAGGCGTTTTTACGTCTTTTGAAAAGAAAACTATTTCTTTATATGAAATCAATGAAAACTTTTTCTATTTTTGTTCAATTTTTCATTTGATGAAAATGTGAATATATCGAATATTTAACAATTATCCTATGTTAATTGTTATGTAAATGTGATAATATGAACATATAAATCATTGATTTATTACCAGTAAACCAAGAAAAGAGGAATAAATATGAAAAAAACCAGAAAAATCACCTTTTTATCGTTCTTATTAGTATTTTTAGCAGCACTCTTCTCCTTAACTTCACGAAATGCTTCTGCGGATACCTCTCCGACAGTTACTGGTAATTTAGCTGATGCCATAACTAGTTTAAGTATCTTTAATAATGAAGGCGGAAAGTTGGACTGGGATTTAGCACAATGGGCTACTTTTAGAATTAATGCTACATTTGATTTAAGCGATAAGGATGTTAAAGCAGGAGACAAAACGATTTTAACAGTTCCTGATGCATTGATTATTACTTCAACTAGCTTTGAAATTCGAGATGTTAATACAAAAGAAGTGATTGCACATGCAACGGTGGATGCCAATAATAAAACTTTAACCTTAGAGTATACAGATTATGTAGAAAAGCATTCAGATACAAACGGTAAATTCTTCTTCTATGCTAGAGTAGATTTCAAAAAACACCCACAAGCTGGAGAGATTTCGATAGATCTAAGTGTAAACAAAGAAACAAAAGTCGCTGGAAAAATCAAATTTAAAGGCATTGGAGATGGAAATCCAACACTTTTCACAAAAACTAGTTGGGTAAACAATACAGACTATAAAACTGTTTCCTACAATATTTCTATTAACCGAACAAAGCAGAATTTAAAAGAAGTTACAATAGAAGATCAATTACAATACCATAATGCTTCTTATGTGAAAGATAGTTTTCGAATTTATAAAGGAAAATTTAATTACGTAAATGGTGAATGGCAATTCACAGACAGAACAGATGTCACAAGTCAACATAAAGTTACTTTTGGTGCAGATGGAAAGTCTTTTGTTGCTGAACTAGGAGATATTAGTGAAACAGATCAATATCGTATATCATATGATGTCAGATTAAACTATTCTCCTTTAGACGGAGAACTGTTGAAAAATGATGCGAAATTAAAAGCTAAGGGAATTGTTCAGAATGAAGTTACAAATGCTTCTGCTGTGCAAGTAGCTGGAGGTTCTGGAATAGGTTATGTATTCACCATTAATGTTCATAAAGTAGATGATGAAAATAAACCATTAGCTGGAGTAAAATTTAAACTGACTCGATTAAGAAATAATCAAGTAATAGGAGAATATGTCACTGATTCTAATGGAAATATCACGGTACCTTCATTATTAAAAGATAAATATACACTTACAGAAGTTGAAACACTTCCAGGATATAAAATTGAAACACCTGAAACAGATGTAAATATTGCTGATTTTGCAGCTGATAGAACAGTTACAAAAACAATTGTGAATCCAAAAGAACAAACAACAACGACGACTACAACAACCACAACAACTACTACGACTTCTACAACTACAACGTCAACCACGACAACTGAAGAGTCTACAACAGTAACGACTACAACAGAGTCTCCTTCAACGACAACAGAAGTCCCAAGTACTGTTGAAACGACAGAGAACACTACAACAACCGAAGAAAAACCAGAATTGCCAAATACTGGTACTTCGAATTATAATATTCTAGTTTTAATAGCTGGTTTATTCTTAGTGACTTCATTTGTAGTGATTCGTAAAGAAACAAATTAATGATGATTTAATATGTAAAGCCTAGGTCTATACTTAGGCTTTTTTATTAAGTTTAAAATTTGTATTTAAGTCGATTACAAATTTCCATTCAGTTCTTAATGATAATTGATTTTACTATCATTTTTTTATAAAAGTGCTATAATAGGAAAAGTTAAAAATGATATTCCCGAAAGGATGCACCATGTGTAGATGCCTTGTAACCGGAATTGAATGGGGGAAAAAGAAATGGAAAAAATTTTATTTACATCGGAATCCGTAACAGAAGGACATCCCGATAAAGTTGCAGACCAAATTAGTGATGGTATTTTAGATGCCATTCTTGCTCAAGATCCAACTGCTCGTGTAGCTTGTGAGACAGTAGTAAATACTGGTTTAGTCGTTTTAGTAGGAGAAATCACAACGAGTGCGGTAGTTGATTACCAACAAGTTGCTCGTGATACGATTCGTAAAATAGGATACACTGACCGCAAGTATGGATACGATGCTGATGCAGTTGCGGTTATGGTTTCTTTAGACAAGCAATCACCAGATATTGCAATGGGGGTTGACGATGCATTAGAAACTCGTGGACAATCTGAAGAGTTTGGAGCAGGGGACCAAGGTTTAATGTTTGGTTACGCTACAAATGAAACGAAGTCTTATATGCCACTGCCAATTGATTTAAGTCATAAGTTAGCTTATCAACTGGCAAAAGTTCGTAAAGAGAAACAATTAGATTACTTAGGTCCAGATGGAAAAGTTCAAGTAACAATTGAATATACTCCTGAACATAAAGTAAAACGTATTGATACAATTGTTGTAAGTACACAACATGATGAAGAGATTTCTCAAGAGCAAATCAGAAAGGACGTACTTGAGTATGTTGTAAAACCAGTCGTACCTTCTGAATTACTTGACGATGAAACTCGTTACTTTATTAATCCAACTGGTAAATTCGTTATCGGTGGCCCTGTCGGAGACTCAGGATTAACTGGACGTAAAATTATCGTGGATACTTACGGTGGTTATGCACGTCATGGTGGTGGAGCTTTCTCTGGTAAAGATTCTACAAAGGTAGACCGTTCTGCAAGTTATGCAGCTCGTTACATTGCTAAAAATGTCGTAGCAGCAGGTCTTGCTGATAAATGTGAAATTCAATTAGCGTATGCGATTGGGGTAGCACAACCAGTTTCGATTGCTGTAGATACATTTGGAACAAACCACGTACCAGAAGATAAAATCATTGAAGTCATTCGTAAAGAGTTTCGTTTAACTCCAAAAGGAATTATTGAAACACTAAACTTACGTAGACCTATCTATCAACAAACAGCAGCTTATGGTCATTTTGGTAGAACAGATATTGAACTTCCATGGGAACAACTGAATAAAGTAGAAGAGTTAAAAGCTTATTTTGCTTAAACGATCATGAAGAAAGCCAACCTCAATGAGGTTGGCTTTTCATTTAAAGTAGAAAATTATCATATATGATAATTTTCTACTTTTTTTCTATGACATAACAAATTGGTGGGCAGTTGATTTGATTGATAAATTGATATTTTAAAACGGACCATTCCTTTTGAGAAAGAGCTGAAATGAGTTCTTCAACAGCATCCTTTTCTTCTAACCCACCGTCATGACCATAGTAGGAAACGATGATTATTTTTCCATTTTTCTCTAGTCGTCCAAGCAAAATTTGGATGGCTTCCAGAGTGGAAGAGGGAATTGTGATGATTTTTTTATCACTTCCAGGTAAATAACCAAGATTAAAAATAGCTAATCTAACACGCTCGTCTGGTTCTAAATAGTTTGAAATGTTCGCGTGAGAGTCTAGAATACAAGTCACTTTTGGGGCTAAGTCATATTTTTGTAATAATTGTCTTGTTTGTAAAATAGCTGTTTCTTGAATATCAAAAGATAAAATTTTTGAAGTCGAATCTATATGTTGTGCCAAAAAAAGTGTGTCATGTCCATTTCCTGCGGTTGCGTCGATAAATAGTCCATTTTCTAAATTTGCGGAAAGTATCATTTCGTGGCTAAATTGTTGAGCGTTCTTCAAAATAAACACCTCTTAAGTAAAATTTTACAATTTGTTACATATTTTTTACGGATATTAAGAGTATACGACGTTTTGCGTGTTCGCGCAACGTTCCCCTACACATTCAATTTTATCCTACTATAATGGATTACGAATTAGTTTTTAGATGGAGGTTAAAAGGATGAGAGAAACAAAACACGAAAGATATTTACGATTAAAAAAAGAAAAACAAATGAAGGCTTTAAAAGCTGCAAATAAAAATTTACAAAAGACAGTTGCAGTTGTTGGAGCAACTACGGTAGCAGGTTTAGCATTAGCGCCAAAATCTCATGCATATACTGTACCTACGAATCAAGTACAAACTCCAGCGCAACGTTTTTTAAATAAGATTATTCCTGCAGCTCAACAAGCTACTGAAGGTAAAGATGTCTATACTTCAGTAATGATCGCGCAGGCAGCTCTAGAATCTGCATGGGGAACAAGTGCTTTAGCTTCTGAACCAAACCATAACTTATTTGGTGTAAAAGGGAACTATAATGGTCAATCTGTCAATATGTATACTTTAGAAGATGCCGGAGCGCAAAACTACTACGGTATTCATGATAATTTTAGAAAATATCCATCATATAAAGAATCAATGGATGATTATGTAGATAAAATTGTTAATGGGATTAAAGGGGCTCCAATGTTCTATTCTGGTGCATGGAAGAGCCGTACAAATAGCTATCAAGATGCTACACGTTATTTAACGGGTCGTTATGCAACCGATACTGCGTATTATGCTAAATTAAATCGTATTATTGAACAATTTGGATTGACAAAATACGATAATGGAACAGCAACGGCTATCGCAGCGTCAATTGAAGAGAAATCTTCAATTGGAGGACAATATACTGTTCAAGCAGGGGATACATTATATGCTATCAGTCGTAAATCGGGTGTTAGTGTAAATCAATTATTGTCTTTAAATGGATTATCATTAAATTCAGTGATTCGTCCAGGACAATCTTTATCATTAGGAAATAATACAAAACAAACTACTAATACAGTAGTATCAACTCCTGTAAATACTACATCTGTTTCAAAAGCAAATGGTACTTATACCGTAAAAGCTGGTGATACCTTATATGGTATCAGCCGTAAATTCGGGATGAGCTTATCTCAATTAATTTCATCCAATGGAATTTCTACATCAAGTATCATTCGTCCAGGACAAACATTACGTGTAGTTGGTGGTGAAGCTTCTGCTACAGTAGTTAGAACTTCTACTTCTACAGCTCGTACAAGCGGTGGAAACTATGTTGTCCAATCAGGAGACACTTTATACAGTATCGCTCGTCGTTCAGGAATGAGTTTAAATTCATTATTAACGTTAAATAGTTTATCTCAATCATCTATCATTTATCCTGGTCAAAGTTTAACAGTGAGTCAATCAGAAGGAAACTTCTCAACTCCAGTAAGTACTAAAACAAATAGCGCATCTTCTGTAGTATCAACTTCAGGGACTTATACTGTAAAAGCAGGGGATACATTATATGGTATTGCTCGTCGTTCAGGTGTGAGCTTGAATTCGTTATTATCATTAAATGGACTATCTCAATCTTCAGTGATCCGTCCTGGTCAAACATTAAACGTTTCAGGAGCTTCAAGTACAACAGTTGCTACTCCAGTAAGTTCGACTAATCAAGCAACTTCAACTTCTGGGACCTATACTGTAAAAGCAGGAGATACTTTATATCGTATTGCTCATAATCATGGAATTTCATTAAGAACATTACTTTCAGTGAATGGATTATCAGAAACTAGTACAATTCGTCCAGGTCAACAATTAGTAGTGTCGGGTTCAGCACAAGCAACTACTTCATATTCATCAACACAAACCGTTTCATCAGGCTCTCAAACTCATACAGTTAAAGCAGGAGAAGGGTTATGGCGTATTGCTAGAACTTACGGACTTTCATTAGAACAATTAAAAGCTTTAAATGGCTTAACTTCAAATGTTATCCGAGTTGGTCAAGTGTTGAAAGTTTCAAAATAATCTGCTAGAATAATACTCACAAAAGCAGATAGAGGAATAGTAAGTTTCTTTGAAAGTTGTAGAGAGTGCATGGTTGGTGAAAATGCATCAATTCGATAAACTGAACTCGCCTTTTTAGCCGAACTCTGAAGGCTTAGTAAGAGTTTCCGCCTCGCCAGCGTTACAGGTAAGAAGAGTAAAATGTTTAGGTGGTAACACGTATTGCGTCCTATCTGTCAATGACAGGTGGGACGTTTTTTATTTTGAAAGGAGTGAATCAGATGACATTTAATCATCTTGAAATCGAGCCGAAATGGCAAAAATATTGGAAAGAACATCATACCTTTAAAACAACTGAAGATGCTTCTAAGAAAAACTTTTACGCATTAGATATGTTCCCTTATCCATCAGGACAAGGACTTCACGTAGGTCACCCAGAAGGTTATACAGCAACTGATGCTGTTTCTCGTATGAAACGTGCACAAGGATATAATGTACTACATCCAATGGGATGGGATGCGTTTGGACTTCCTGCAGAGCAATATGCTCTAGATACAGGAAATGATCCTGCGGAATTCACGAAAGTAAACGTTGCAAACTTCAAACGTCAAATTAATGAATTAGGATTCAGTTATGATTGGGACCGTGAAATTAACACAACTGATCCTGAATACTATAAGTGGACACAATGGATTTTCACTAAATTAGTGGAAATGGGACTTGCGTATGAAGCTGAAATTCCAGTTAACTGGTGTCCGGCTCTTGGAACAGTACTAGCCAACGAAGAAGTCATCGATGGTAAAAGTGAACGTGGAGGACATCCTGTTTACCGTAAACCAATGAAACAATGGATGTTGAAAATCACAGCTTATGCAGACCGCCTATTAGAAGATTTGGATGATCTAGATTGGCCTGAAAGTATTAAAGATATGCAAAGAAACTGGATTGGTCGTTCAGAAGGAGCTCAAGTTCGTTTCAATGTAAAAGGAACAGACGAAAGTTTTGAAGTCTTCACAACACGTCCTGATACATTATTCGGAGCGACTTATAATGTATTAGCGCCAGAACATGAATTAGTTCAAAAGATTGTCACTCCTGAACAAAAAGAAGCAGTGGACGCTTATATTGCAGCCGTTTCTACAAAATCAGACTTAGAACGGACAGAACTTTCTAAAGAAAAAACAGGAGTATTTACTGGTGCGTACGCAATTAACCCAGTAAACGGAAAAGAAATTCCAATCTGGATTGCAGACTATGTATTAAGCACATATGGTACAGGTGCGATTATGGCCGTTCCAGCACATGATGAACGCGACTACGAATTTGCTAAAGTCTTTGGCTTAGACATTATTCCTGTCATCGAAGGTGGAAACGTTGAAGAAGAAGCATACACTGGTGATGGTGTACATATTCATTCAGAATTCCTAGATGGATTAAACAAAGCTGACGCAATTGCTAAAATGAATGCATGGCTTGAAGAACATGGCGTAGGGGCTGCAAAAGTAAGCTATCGTCTACGTGACTGGTTATTCTCTCGTCAACG